>JASFQO010000357.1:0-3853 GCA_050115405.1 Bacillota bacterium | reverse complement strand
AATGAAGTTTCTAACTATTGATAAGCGTCCCTTTATTAAAAAGGCTAAAGCAATTTGGAATCGATTTGGGGATGAGGATATTTATCAAAAAATTGAAGCTGTGAAATAATTTACCGGTTGGCTGCAGTAATCATTTATATTTGTTTATTTGCCTTCAGTAAAAAATTTATCAACAAAGCACTAATACATTGTCAAATCTAAAACTGGGAAGCATTTTTTGCAGGGAAGCCCTGCCGGGGTGCAGGGTTTCCCAGTTTATATTCAACAAAATTTTTAGAGTTGGCGAGGCCACTGAATTTAGTGAAGAAGGGGATTATATTTGAAAGCTGGAAAACAATTTGACTCAATGCTGCAAAATTTGCTTGGCGGGTTGCTTTTAGTTATCGTAGGAATTACCTTTTTTCAAGTATTAATGCGTTATTTTTTCAAAGGCTCGTTGGCCTGGGGCGAAGAGATATCCAGATATATTATGGTTTGGATGACTTATATCGGAGCGATCTGGCTTAGTAAAAACGGCAAACATCTTAACGTGGGAATCAAGTTGCAAAAGAAATTGGGGAAAAAAGCAGTAGCCCTGATTGATATTTTGATTGATCTTTGTCTGATGGCCTTTGGGCTCGTGGTTACTTATTACGGTTTCTTATTTGTACAGTCGACGTTAAATTACGCTGCGACCTCGATTACTTGGTTGCGAATGGGATATGTTTTTGTATCAATGCCGATTGCGATGTTTTTTATATTTTATTATTCGTTGCAAAACCTGATTAAAAATATTGCCGGTTTTTTTAAAAAAGTAAATTAGGATTATTTCCCGGGGAGGGTTGCTGATGCTTGCTCTAATAATTTTTATATTACTGCTGTTTATTGGAGTGCCGATAGGTCTATCGCTTTTGGTATCCAGTGTCGGCATGATGTTTACCATGGATATTCCCCTGCAATTATTAGGGCCCCGAATGTTGAATGCGGTCAATTCCTATCCTCTTATTGCAATTCCGTTATTTATCATAGCGGCGCAAATTTTGAACGAAATTGAAATGACCGATGTAATTTTTGATTTTACCAATAAGATTGTCGGCCATATCAAAGGCGGGTTGGCCCACGTGAATGTATTGGCCAGCATCATTTTTGCCGGGATGTCCGGGTCGGCGGTCGCCGATGTGTCCGGTTTGGGACGGGTCGAAATTAAAGCAATGAATAACCAGGGTTTCGACCCTAAATTTGCCGCGACAATTACCGCCGCTTCCTCGACAATTGGCCCGATTATCCCGCCTAGTATTCCTTTGGTGCTTTATGCGGTGATTGCTCAGGCCTCGGTAGGGAAACTATTGATTGCCGGAATTATTCCCGGAATAATCTTAGCGGGGTTGCTGATGGTTGGCGTGTATTTAATTTCGGCGCGCCGCAATTACCCTTGCAGCAAGTTTGAAGGATTTGGTTCATTGGTGGCAAGTTTTTGGAAATCATTGCCGGTATTAATGGCGCCGATTATCTTGATCGGCGGGATGCTGTTGGGTTTGTTTACACCTACCGAGGCGGCGGCGGTTGCGGTTGTATATGCGCTTTTGCTTGGGTTTATCACCAAAAGGCTAAACATTGCCAAGGCATGGGCGATCTTTAAAAGAGCGGCTTGCGATAGTTCAGCCATTTTATTTGTGATCATCGGCGCGTCTTTAATCGGTTTGCTGGCCACCAGGGTGCATCTGGCGGATATGTTGATTGCGTTCCTGCTATCCTTTACAAACAACCGATTTGTGGTATTGGCTTTATTAAATGTGTTGTTATTAATTGCCGGGTGTTTATTGGACGCTACGTCATGTTTGGTGCTTTTAACGCCGATCTTGGTCCCGCTGGCCGTCTCGTTCGGGATTGATCCGGTTCATTTCGGCGTGATCATGGTCTTAAATCTGATGATTGGCTTAGTGACCCCGCCGATGGGTCTATCGATGTTTATCGTGTGCGACATTGCGAAGATTCCTACCAAGGTATTTGTTAAAGAGTCGTTCCCGTTTCTATTATTGCTTATCGCGGCGCTTTTATTAATTACCTATGTGCCGCAATTAGTATTGTGGCTTCCTAATTTAACAATAAAATAAAGCGACCGGTCGGTTTGATCAAGGCAACTCGGGACATGAATTGAAGATGGAGGAGGAAAATATGAAAGCGCAAGTTTGGATGGGCAAAGATCAATTGGTTTATCAAGAGGTGCCGGCTCCGGCAATTGGAGCTGAGCAAGTATTAATTAAAGTAAATTTGGTGGGTATTTGCGGCTCCGATCCGACGATATATCATGGCAAACATTTACGGGCTAGGGCTCCGTTGATTATGGGTCATGAAGCGTTGGGAGAAATTGTAACCGTCGGTCCTAAAGTCGCCAACCTTGCCATTGGCGATAAGGTAGTGTTTAATCCCTCGTATAGCTGCGGCGAGTGTGAATGGTGCCGGGGTGGGCGCGATAATTTTTGTCCCAAAATCGGGGTCCTTGGAGCGGATGCCGCCGGCGCTTATGCCCAATACATTGCGGTTACCGCCAAAAGAGTCTATAAGTTGCCGGAGAGTATTCCCGATAAGTTAGCCGTTTTGGCGGAACCTTTAGCTGTTGCGACCCATGCGGTTAATACGGCGGGTGTCAAACCAAATGATCAGGTGGCGGTAATTGGCGGTGGCGCCATCGGAGTTTTAGCGGCGACCGTTGCCAAGGTTAAAGGCGCTCAAAAAGTAATGATTATTGAAGTCAAACCTTTCCGGCTTAAAATTGCCGAAGAGCTTGGGTTTATTCCAATCGACAGTACTGCTGGGAATACGGTGGAGCGGATCATGGCGGAAACCGGTGGAACAGGGGCTGATGTCGTGTTGGAGGCTTCCGGGTCGCCGGCGGTGGTGGGTTTGTTGACAACAATTATTAAACGCGGCGGAACCGTTGACGTGGTGGGGATTCAAAAACAGTTGGCCGGGCTCGACCTGCGCGCGGTGATGTATAATGAATTGAAAATATTGGGAAGCTTCATTTATAATCCACGCGATTTTGACGAGGCGGTCGAATTAATGATCAGTAAAAACCTTAATATCGGAGATAAGTTGGTAACTCATGTCTTTCCGTTGGAAAAAGCCGCCACGGCAATTACTGTCGCGGAAAGCGCCGCGGATGCCTTAAAAGTCGTTTTGAACTGTGCTTGAGACATGAGAGTTTATTTTACCATTCAAATTGTCAAATCGTATAATATGACATTCCAGATGACTTCAGGGGTAGGTATGCGCTGAAAAAGGTGGCGAGATTTGCCGGATTGGCTGATGCGCCGTGAAAAACCGCCCTTGCGTTACTTGGTCGCTGCGGTGCTTGATATACAGCAAGTATTATCTCCACTTTTCCCTCGGTCATTCCTAGCATTCACCGACTGATTTTTTGGTAAAAACTGTTGGAGAAGAAGCGGGACTTGCCGAAAAGCCGGCAGATATGATTTGGGATGTTTCGGTTGTCAATGAAAATATGGAAAGAGCGCGAGTGATATTATCTCCTTTAAAAGACGGTGAGACACTCATGCCCGGTAAAAAGTTGATTAGGGAGTGGGAGTGCCATAGTAAGCGTGAAATTTGATTTGTTATTGACAAAACCGGCAATATGTAATAAATTAAGATTAGAGTTATTGTTAGTTACAACTAACAAGGTTTTGAAACATTTGGGGCGGAGAGTGGAATTAAACTATACTTCATTGTAATTTTTTAAGAGGTGGTTCAATGTATCGCAACCGACGAAGGCGTGAACGTGCTTTCTGGGATCGTTTTGCGTGGCTTTATGACCGCTTTATGAAAAGTTCAAGCGGATTATATGAAAAAGTTTTTGAATTGCTCCGTCAAG
>JASFQO010000356.1:0-3867 GCA_050115405.1 Bacillota bacterium | reverse complement strand
GCATGACCCGATTTACCAGGGCGCCCGCCGTGACTTGGCCGAAGGGGGGGTACCCGAACCAAAACCTGGGTTGGTAACGGAGGCCCACGGAGGAGTGTTGTTTATCGATGAGATCGGCGAGATGGACCCGATGCTTCAAAATAAACTGCTCAAAGTCCTGGAAGATAAACGGGTCATGTTTGACTCGGCCTATTATGATCCGAACGAATCGAATGTCCCGAAGTATATTAAAAAGCTGTTCGCCGAAGGAGCGCCGGCCGACTTTATTTTAATCTCGGCCACCACCCGGGATCCGGCGGAGATCAGCCCGGCCATTCGGTCCCGGTGCGCGGAAGTGTATTTTGAACCTTTGGATAAAACGGATATTATCGAGATTGTCACCAATGCAGCCGCAAGGCTGGAAGTGGAACTGGCGCCGGAATTGGCCGGGCTAATCGCCGAATATACAATGGAAGGCCGGAAAGCGGCCGGGATCTTGGCCGACGCTTATGGACTGGCTTTGTATAAAAGGGGCGCGGCCGGGCTGGATCAGATGCCGGTGCAAATTACCCGGGAAGAATTATTGGAAACCTTGCAGGTGAGCCGGTTATCGCCGTATCTCGCGGTCAAAGCCGGCGATAGCAAGGAAATCGGCAAGATCTTCGGATTGGGTGTGAGCGGTTTTGTCGGCTCAATTTTGGAGATTGAGGCCGTCTGCTTCCCGGCGCAGGAAAAAGGCAAAGGCAGGTTACGGTTTAATGAGACCGCCGGTAGCATGACCAAGGATTCGGTCTTTAACGCCGCCTCGGTAGTGCGGTTGATCACCGGATTGGACCTGGGGGATTATGACGCCCATGTGAATGTAGTGGGTGGAGGACGGATCGACGGTCCTTCGGCGGGCGTAGCGATCACTTTAGCGATCATCAGTTGTCTGACGGGACGGGCGATTCCCCAAAATATTGCGGTTACCGGTGAAGTTTCGATTCAAGGTAAAATTAAAGCGGTCGGCGGAGTCTTTGAAAAGATTTACGGCGCGCGGCAAGCCGGCGTAACTACCGTGTTTGTGCCGCAGGAAAACGAGAAGGATGTCCCGGCCGGCTTGGGTGATATTCGCGTAATTCCCGTCGCCAGCGTCAACGAGATTGTCGCGCAGGCCCTCGAGTGAGGTGGGAAGTGGGCAATGTTATCAAGTTTCGCTTACAAAAAATGGAATAAAGAGAAAGATTTTTTAAATTTGAGGGAGGTAAGGGGGATTTGCCGGATTGGCTGATGCGCCGTGAAAAGCTGCACAGTGCGTCGTCACTCGGTCGCTCCGGTGCTCGATATACAGCGAGTATTATCTCCGCTCCTCCCTCGGTCGTTCCTAGCACTGTACAACTTTTGACGACGCGAATGCGGAACTGAAAGCTCAGCCAATCCGGCAAAATCCATCGGCGCGTCTGGGGGATGGCGACGAATCTCGGGTACCGGGTAACCGGCTAAAGATGATTTAAAATTACATGTGATAGTTGAGTGCAGTTTTTAGTAATTAATGTAAGCCGAGCTTAATGACATTGGGGAAGTGAGAAGTTTGCGGGGTAGGTTACCTCGCATCGCGGATTTTCACACCCTTTAAAAAAGGCAATATCTTTTATGGAGGAGAAGATGAGTGTAGGAGCAATTATGGACCGGATTCCTCCCCAAAACATTGACGCGGAACGATCAACATTAGGTTCAATGTTGTTGGATAAAGAGGCGATTTATAATGTAGTTGAGCTTTTAAAGCCGGAAGATTTTTATCGCGAAGCCCACCGGGTGATCTTTGAAGTAGTGGTGCATCTAAACAATAAAGGGGAACCGGTTGATATCATCACCGTTTCCGAAGAATTAAAACAGCGCAATATGCTGGATAAAATCGGCGGGCTGGCTTATTTGACCGCATTGGCCAATGCGGTGCCGACTGCCGCCAATGCCGAACATTACGCCAGAATTGTCGAGGAAAAGGCCTTGTTGCGCGCGATCATTTCCGTCTGCACCAATATTGTCGGCATGGGCTATGAAGGCGCCGAAGAGGTCGACCGGATTATGGATGAAGCGGAAAAACAGATTTTTCAAATTACTCAAAGACGGCACCTGAAGGGTTATGTCAGTTTACGGAGTATTTTAATTGATACCTTTGAACGGATTGAACAACTTTATGAGTCGAAAGGCGGCGTTACCGGATTATCTTCCGGATTTACCGATTTTGACCGGATGACCGCCGGTTTGCAGGCTTCGGATTTGATCATTTTGGCGGCCCGCCCCAGTATGGGCAAGACCACCTTTGCCTTGAATATCGCCAGTCATGCCTCAATGGAGGTCAAGATACCGGTAATTATGTTTAGCCTTGAAATGTCCAAGGAACAACTGGCCATTAAATTGCTCTGCTCCGAGGCGGGGGTGGACAATCAGCGGATTCGGACCGGGACGTTGTTGGACACCGACTGGCCCAAGCTATCCCATGCTTTGGGAAAACTCTCCGATTCGCTGATGTTTATCGATGATACACCCGGCTGTACGGTGATGGATATCCGGGCGAAAGCCCGGCGGATTAAAGCGGAGCACGGGTTGGGTTTGATTGTAATTGACTATTTGCAGTTGATGCAGGGGCGGGGCAGATCCGAAAACCGGCAACAGGAAGTCTCGGAGATTTCCCGGTCGTTAAAATCGCTGGCCCGGGAGTTGCAAGTCCCGATTATGGCTTTGTCCCAGTTGTCGCGGGCGGTGGAACAACGTACGGACAAACGGCCGGGATTGGCCGACCTGCGGGAATCGGGCTCTTTGGAGCAGGATGCCGATATCGTGATGTTTTTATACCGGGAGGATTATTATAACCCGGAGACCGACCGCAAAGGCGTGACCGACTTAATCATTGCCAAACAGCGCAATGGCCCGGTTGGTTCGGTGGGGTTGTATTTTCAAAAGGAGATCGGTAAATTTATGGGACTCGCCCCGGGGATGAAGTGATTCGCTTCATATTCTTTGACATTTATTGGTTTGTAAATATCATTTGCTATGGTAGAGGAAGGATATGTGAGTATAAAGGATAAAGGGCTATTATAGCCTTTATTTTTTTTAAGCGGACTGCTTTTTTCGCTTTATATACTTCTAGCCAACCCGACTAAATCCGAGCCGGTTTTGGAAATTGGTGACTGCAAAGCTGAATTATTTGGCTTCTAACATTTCAATACCTACTTCCATTACTTTGGGTTCACCCATGAAATTGAGTTTGATCTCTGCTCTGCGGGTATGCTTGTTTACCATTACAATTAGTCCTTCAGCTCCTTTGAGAGGACCTTCTTTAACTTCTACAATAGCATCTTTAATCAATAATTTAGAATAGTCGATGATTCCTTCATTGTTAATCAGTTTAAGTATTATAGCAATTTCTGTTTCATCGATTGGAGAGTAGTATGTTCCGTAGCCAAGAATCTTTATCAAGTGGGGGATGTGTTTGATACTCGGATATATTTCATCGTTTAACTCAGTTTGTACAAGAATATATCCTGGGAAGAGTTTTTTAACGACCTTTTCGAACTTTCCATTTCGTTTTTCTGGTACTATTCGTTTGGGAATAAGTGAATACAAGTTAGTAATGAAATAATGTAAATATTGTTGGACTAGCTCTTCAAAATCGGTTTCAACGAATATGGCATACCAGTTCATGAGAACCTCATAGTAGACTTGGTTGGTTTATGCTTACAAATATTATATACTAATCCGTCAATTAATACAATAAATTACATTTGGTAAAAAAATAATGTAACAATATTACATAATAACTTGACATATTTCCGCGTTGGGAGTAATATTAATGGTAATTGATTTTATAAATGGGAGAAAGTTTATCTTGCGATGGGCTTTCCAAAA
>JASFQO010000355.1:0-3888 GCA_050115405.1 Bacillota bacterium | reverse complement strand
AAAAGGGTAAGTTAAAAGGATAGGAGGTATTAGATACTATAATGAATTTGTTAGCTTTCTTATTTTCCTTTTGCGGCGGGGCCTTCGGCGCGGCTGTGGGTTCATTGGGCGCTTTTGAATTTACAGGTATTACCGGTTTGTTGGGAGTAATCGCGGGAATGACTGGGTCGAAGTTTGACTGGTTCGGTTTAATCCCATTTGGAGTATTTTTTGGCCCGCATATCAGTTTCGCCGGGGGCGCCGCTGCCGCCGCCTATGCCAGGAAAAAAGGGTATCTTCAATCAGGCAAGGATATTGCCAAGCCTTTGGTCAGTTTAAAGAAACCTTCGGTTTTAGCGGTCGGCGGAATCATGGGAATGTTGGGTTATGGCGTTAATGCCGGGATTGCCACGGTAATGCCGGGCAAAATCGATACGGTGGCCGCGACAGTGATGATTGTCGCCCTGATTGCCAAGGTTATTTTCGGCAGTACCGGCTTAGCGGAAATTTTCGGGCAAGTGCCGGAGGAGATTAAAAAACTCGGCGGCAGGTATAGTCTTCGTTCTACCGGAGTGTGGGTTGGTTATGTTAATACGACTGCGGAAAAAACAATGATGGCGCTTGCCGCAGGCGGCTGTTCAGCGTATATAACATACATCATGTTGCAAAATCCGGTGACCGCTCCGGTCGCTATTTATGTTGGATTTTGTATTTCGGCGACCTCTTTATTATGGTTGCAGTTTGGGGCGGAAATACCGGTTACGCATCATATTACAATGTGTGCTTCTTATGCGGTGTTTGCCAGTGGCGGAAGTCTTTTATGGGGAATGGCGGGAGCAGTGGTTGCCGCATTCGCGGGTGATTTTTTGGGCAGAACTTTCTATGTATATGGCGACTGCCATGTAGACCCTCCGGCGATGGGCATTGCCTTTACTTCTCTTGTTTTTCTAGGGATCCTACCGCAGTTTGAAATTTATCATGATGCGTATGTCGCGCCAATTGCGGTTGTGGCGATAGCCATCATCGCCAGTTTAATTGAGTCGGTGCTTGGAAACAGCCGAAAGGTCGCTACGTCTAACTAGTAAAGTGATTTCTGAAGGGCGATATTTATTGATCTATCATTTTAGAATCAATATACCAAATGTTCATGCGGTGTAATATATACACAAAGTAGGGAGAGTGAGTATTGATGGTGGATTTGTCGAAAATAGACAAGTATGGGTTGGGTAAATTATTTGATCATTCCGTCTTGCCTAAAAACACGCAGGAAAAGGATATTCGCGAAGGTTGTAAATTGGCGGTTAAATATAATTGTGCCGCGTTTTATAGCGCGTCGTCTTATTGGACGCCGATTGTCAAGGAAGAACTGGCGGGGACGGATGTTTTAGTTGCCACCGCGCTTGATTTTCCATTTGGAGTTTCACCAACCAAAGTGAAGGCCTTTGAGACGGAGTATGCGATTAACTCCGGTTGTACTGCGGTGGATATGGTAATCAATGTCGGAGCTTTAAAAGACAAACGTTATCAAGTTATTAAGAGAGATTTAGCTGCGTTTGTGGCGGCGGCGTCAGGAGCGGTAACCAAGGTGATTTTGGAAGTCTGTTTCTTGACTGACGAAGAAATTAGCGCTGGTTGTGAAATGATTGCCGAAGCAGGCGCTAATTACGCCAAGACTTCCACCGGCCAATTCGATGGGCCGAGTATGGAACAGTTCTTGGTGATGCGCAACGCCTTAAAAGGTTCGAATGTCAAACTGAAAGTAGCCGGTGTTAAATTCCCGCGTCCGCAAAATGCTTATGCCTTTATCATGGCCGGAGCGGACTTGATCGGGACCCGCGCGGCGCCTCAGATTATCGGCGCCATCGATCAAATGCGGGAAATCGGGATTATCCCCAAATTACAATTATAAGCGGTCAGTTGCATTAGTTTTTGTGATTTATTTGACAGGAGGCGTTTGTTTATATGACCAATTATTTAGTAGGCATTGATGTCGGCACTACCGGGTCAAAAGCAATGGTCCTGGATCTGGCCGGTAATGTGATGGGCAGCGGCTATGGTGAGTATTCCTGCCTTTATCCTAAGCAGAATTGGGTGGTGCAGGATGCGGAATTGGTGATTCAAAAAACTTTTGCAGCCTGCAAAGAGGCGGTGCAAAACTCCGGAGTCGCCCCCGCACAGATTGCGTCGGTAGGTTTTTCAACCCAACGGGCGACTTTCATGTTGCTTGATGAAGACAAACAGGTCCTTGACGGGATTTTATATGGGTGGCAGGATAATCGGGGGGCTTCGGAGCTTGAGTATATTACCTCCAAAATTCCAGCCGCTGAACTGTACAAGATCGCGGGAATGCCTGTCACGCCAACATTTTCACTGGAAAAAATTATTTGGATTATGCATAATACTCCGGAAAAATATCGGAAAGCCCGTTACATTGCCCAACTTCCCGACTATGTCATGTATCGGTTTGGCGCCGCGGATCTATATGGTGATACCAATGCTGGGTGTACCGGGATGATTGATCTAAAAAACTTGACATGGTCGCAGAAGATTTTGGATATTTTTAACATTGACGCTGCTAAATTGCCAAAATTGGTTAGCCCGGGTACGGTGATCGGCAAGGTCAGCCCGGCAGTAGCGGAGAAAACCGGTCTATTAGCCGGGACGGTCTTAAGTAGCGGGACTGGTGACCAACAATGCGCCGCAATTGGAGCAGGGGTGGTCCAAGACGGTTATGCGTCGCTCACTCTTGGCACGGCGGGTTTGTTGGTGGTAGGCGCCAAGGAAATTGCGCTGGAAAAAAGCCCGGGGTTGATGGTGACGGCTTCAGGCTCATCTGGCCTGTATGAGCTGGAAGGGATTCAACTGGGCGCCGCCAGTAGTTATCGGTGGGCACGCGATGTCTTGGCCGGATTGGAAAGAGGGTTTGGCGGGGAAATCGGACTGGACCCGTATAATTTGATGGAGCACCATATTAATAAAAGTCCCGTTGGTGCTAACGGCGTCCTCTTTATGCCGTTTTTAATGGGTTCCGGCTATCCGTATTGGGATTCGGAGGCCAAAGGATTGTTCGCCGGGTTGAAATTCTCCAATACCAAAAGCGATTTAATCCGGGCCGTTATGGAGGGGATTACCCTTGAAAGCAAAGATATGTACGAAACGATCAAAGCTTCGGGAGTCGTGATTAAGTCTTTGGCAATTACCGGTGGCGCGACTAAATCGGCGGCTTGGAGACAGATTATCGCCGATATGTTCAATGCGGAGATTCGTCGTTTGAAAGTTTCCGACGCCACCATTATCGGTGCGGCGGTTTTAGCCGGAGTCGGCGCTCAGATTTTTAAAGACGCCGCCCAGGGCGTTGCCAAAATGGTATCTTATACTGATGTTATTAAACCAATTTCGGAAAATGTTGTTAAATACGATGAAATTTATCAAATATACCGAAATCTTTATGAGGCGTTAGCCCAAAAAGATGTTTATCGGCAACTTTCCGCATTAGCCGGATAATTGGACTAGCCGGCCAGGACTGAATAAATATGTCGGGATTCCTTCAATTCCGATATATTTATTTCGGCTTGGTCGATTGGAAGGGAAAACCATGAAACTGACGCCGGAAGCAAACCCGGATTATTTTGAGACGATCATTTTTGACCTGGATGGAGTGATTATTGATTCCGCTCCGGATATTTGCGCCGCGGTCCAACGGACTTTAACGTATTTGGGCAGTGAATCCCGCGATTATGAATATATCAAAAATTGTATTGGCGGCGGCGCCCGTAATGTCCTTCTGAAAACGCTGGGTGAAACGCAAAAAGGTTTGATTGATGAAGCAGTCGGTTATTTTAAGGAAGACTATTTGAAAAATTGCGCCAATCAAACTGCCCTTTACCCCGGAGTGGCGGAAATATTAAA
>JASFQO010000354.1:0-3890 GCA_050115405.1 Bacillota bacterium | reverse complement strand
CGTACAATGCTCTTCGGGATATTTCTCATAGTCCAAGTCATGGACCAGGCCAATCACTCCCCATTTTTCAACATCCTCGCCGAACAGTCCGGCAAAGTGCCGCATTACCGCTTCCACCGCCAAGGCATGTTTAAGCAAAAACTCATTTTGAATATACTGCTCAAGCAAAGCTAAAGCCTGAGCACGGGTTGGGTAAACCGTAGCCACAATAATCACCTTCATTTGTTGATTTTACCTATTATTTTAGCATTTTCAGCCCAAAAATCAAATTAGCAATTATCAAGTATAGCCGTCCAACGCCGTCCACCATGGCAGATTCTCCCCCTCCACTTGAACCTGACTGATCAGTCCGGCCTTTTGCAACCTCAGTAAACTCTGTTGCAGGTCTGCAGGATCCCAACGCAAGATGGGACGGAGTTGCTTGGCGGAAACCGCATAACAGTTGACAATGGTCTGCTGGAGAATACCGTCCTGAGCCTCCGCAAGCGGCGGCGACTTTTCCAATACCTCAAGCGGGGTTTGGCGTTCCACTAAATCCCAGGTATGCAGCGACCAACCTTCCACCGAACCTCCGGCCACGGTCAGGAAAAACTGCGCCTGCAAGTGGTCGAGGCTCGCGGTAAACCGATGCCGTTTTCCCGCGAAAAGCGGCTTGGCCATTTGCCATAACTCTCTCGAGTCAATTGGCCCGGACTGTTCCACCAGCCGGTAGAGGTCCCAATCCGCCTTTCCCATCAGCCCCTTCTCATATTCATACTCCGGGTCGCCGTCCGGCCCATATACTTTCAAGAATGACGAATACAGCCGCCAGTCAATGAAAGTCCCCCGTCCCAGAATTAATTTGGCATACGCGCATAATTTCCGGCCGGACAAGGTCTCCTTCCAGGCCCAGGCCCTGTCGGTAATGTCAAAACCTTTCCAGGGCTCCGCGGCGTCGGCGGCGGAGAGATTAGGAAGCGGCGCCTGAACGAGTGGCATCAACATCACAAAGCCCCGTTCCCGGATGAATTGACAGGCGCCGGCGTCGTCCGTGAGCTTGGCCCCGTTATTCAAACGGTTTAATTGGGTGCGTTGCTCCGTAAGTTGCGCAAGGGTAAGGGCTGGTGTCGACATTTGGATTAGTAAACCTCTCAATAATATTGGCGGAATAACACTTCCGACAATGGATCACTTCTCAATGTGCCGGAAAAATCCTGCTACTGTAAATTAACATATCTCATCTTCATTCAATCCTTCCATTTTTTATCAAATGTATACCCATAGCCAACATCCAGTTGTCTCAGTTCTTGCATGGTATAATCACTAACTTGCCCTGCCTTTTCAGTACGATATTCCAGCAAATGATCATGAAAGACTGCCAACTGTTTATCTTTTGTTACTCTAATATTAAATTCAACAACATCGACCAATTAATTGAATTGTTATAATATATTTCCTTGAATGGCAAAATAAACTAATTTATTGACCGAAGGGTTATTTGCAACCGAATTTTGGAAGCTTAAGTTAGGTTTCGATATTTGAATAATCTTTGTTGTAGCAACTCTATTATTTTAGTTATCGGTAAAATTTTTGCAACATTAATAAGAAATTTATTAATATCAGCCAATAATCAAGTTCATTTTATTCCAATTTAAAACGCCGCAAAGAACAACTTTCGGCTCCACGCCCACAGATCCGACTTTAGCGTCAATTCCCTTGAAAATAGTTTTTCCTGCTTTAATAGGTTGACAGGTTGCTTTAAATTGTATATATTTTAATTATTGGAATAATATGTAAAAAATAAATACTGCTTTTTTGATATTCTTATTTCAATATACTGTTCAAAATGAAAAGGGGGTTACCTTAGCAATGAAAATCAGGTCCAATTTAGTTGTCCTGGCAATATCGATATTATTTGGGATAATGGCAATTGTCGGATTACTTTGGCCAAGCGCAACGACCGTCCGGGCGGCGCAGATCAAAGCTGCCGATTACTCGGTTAAATATATCGTTAATAATTATTGGCGCCATCACGCCGCAGTAATCGTCTTCATTAGAAACAAGAGCGCCTCCACTATTTCCGATTGGAAACTTTGTTGGACCTTTCCCAACAAACAAAAGATTACCCGGATCTGGAACGGCGTTTACACCCAAGACGGCAGTGCGGTTACAGTAAAAAACCGGTTCTACAATGCCAGGATTCCCGCCGGGCATTCGGTCTGTTTTGGTTTTAACTTAAGATACAGAGGCCATAATCATAAGCCCCCCGAGTTTACCTTGACTGGCGACACCGACGCTACTAACAGCAGTCCTACCAATACCCCAACCGTCACTGCTACGCCGACTCCAACCGCGAGCACATCCCCAGCGGCCAATACCTTTTATACATCCTCGGTTGACGACGGTCTTGACGCCAATGACCGGGTCCTGTTCGAAACCTATTTTAAAGAAATGGGTTATACGCTCTCCGGCAACAACAACGACATTGCGTCCGCCCAATTAAATACCTTGCTGGGCCGGACCGACATCGGCCTGATTTATCATTCCGGCCACGGAATTGACGGTGGCATCCAGACCTCCGACAGCATCTTATACGTAAGCGATGTTTCCGAAGTGAGTATTCCCACCGCCATCTTCGCTACCTGTTTAACCCTGACCAGCACTGACTGGAAAAGCAAGATGAACGCCAGTTGCAATCAAATCCTGGGATATACGGATGAATCTTATGACTACATCGACGATACGATTGTCGAAAACTTCGCGGGTCAAATCAAGTCCGGCAACAGTATGATCCAAGCCTGGTATAATGCAAATACCGCCCTCAGTTATGTTAGCGACCGCTGGTGCGGCTATGTCCGGGAAGATGACGGTATCGTCGAATATTCCGCCCGGGCCGGCAATACGCCCAAAACCACCGGCGCCGAAATGAAAGCGTTGGATGCCAAGGGGGCTTTCCAAGTCGCTGTCAATTTAATGGCCGATACCAGTACTTATGACTCCTATTTTTGGAAAATCCGCAACAGCGAAATTAAGGTTACCGGCGGCAAAACCCAGGACGCCAAGTTCTATCGCAAAGCCCCCGCGTTTTTGGCTAAAAAGGCCATGGACCGCGATCAAGCGGTCACCATCGCCCAAAATTGGGTGTCGGGCAGTCTCCCGTTCGACGCGCAGCAGGATGCAGTGACTGAAATAGTGGTTACCGACACTTCCGGGAGTTCCAAAGTTGTCGGTCAGGTAATCCGGTACTCCCGTTACCTCGACGGGCTCCCGCTCCGCACCAACGGCGCGGAGGATCATCTCGCGGTACTGGTAAATGACGATGGAGTCGCGGCGTCATCGAAACTCTGGCCGACGTTGGAGACCAAATCAAAACCCGGCGCCATCCCCTACAGTGAAATGTTGAGTTTGAGCGCAGCTATCCAAAAGGCCGCCCCGAAAATTGCCCAAATGATCAAAGCAGATCAATCCGTCGTGATCACCGCCGCCAATCCCTGTTATGGGAGAACCAAGCAAGGCAAGATCGTCCCGGCTTACGAATTAATCGATGCCACAGGCGGCCGGATTATCATCAACGCCATGACTGCCGATTTGGTCTTTTAGGAGGAGTGTGCGGCGGAAGGCGCGCGACCGCCGGCGCAAGGGTCAAACATGCAAGCGGCTATAGCTGTCGGACAGCTATAGCCGCTTGCATGTTTGTTCGTCTTACCCTCCGGTTCTGATCATTACCTGCCCCAGGGGCGCCGCCAGGGTCTCGGAAATCTCCAGGGACCGTACCAGGGTCGAGGGCCCCAACCCCACCAGGGACGGCGCCAGCCCCAACCCGGCGTTACCCATTGTTCTTCCCCCGCCGGGTTTGCTTCCGGTTCGGGTAAGGCAATCGTCTGCCCGACCAGCAGATTATCCGGATCAAT
>JASFQO010000353.1:0-3895 GCA_050115405.1 Bacillota bacterium | reverse complement strand
AAAAGATGTGAAAACAACTGTACACTGTAAACTGCTTTCCCCCTAAAATACCATCCGCCATTCGCCGCGTTTTTTAGCTGCAATCGTATTCGCATATAACAAATCCGTCAACTCTTCCAAACTCATCTGTTTATATTGGACAATCCCCGCGCAAAAAGTGGGCGTTTTCGTCCCGTCGGACCGGTCCTCCAGGGCTTTTAAGACGCCAAATATTTTTTCCACCACTTTGGTTGCGGCAAAAAAGCGGGTTTCCGGTAGGATGAGCATAATCCGATGGCGGCTCCAACGGCCGCAATAATCGACCTGGCGCAGATGACGGGTAATTGTCCGTAATACCGGACTCATCACTGTTTCATAATCTTCCGGACCTGCTTCCCGCTCCTCTAACCACGGGAAACGCGCCACCTCCAGCAGTACCAACGCCAGGGGACGATTATAGCGGGCCGCGCGCGCCATCTCCCGCTTTATTTCTTTGATCAGCCAGGGCCGGTCCGAACCCGGCTCATCGGAATAAGTGTACTCCGCATTCATCTGCTTAAATTTAGCGATCAACGCCTGAATATCCTGATAACCTAGATAAAGCTTTATTTCGTTTTTTTCACGGACAACCAACCGGGAGAATTCCTCCTGGTTCACTTTACCGCTTTTGCGTTCCCGCTCGGTCATGCTGACTTGAAATTCAAACACTTCCGTGAAATTATTATTGCCGGTCTCTTTACCGCGATAGGTTTTAAAAAAAACGCATTGATACTCGCCAATTTCATATAAGCGGCTTACCAAACCTTGCCATTCCAAAAATTCCGCTTTTTTGATTTGCCGCTGATCCTCACTGGAAATTAAAGCGTAAGCGCTGTCGAACTCGCCCCGTGACAAGTGCGCGAAGTAATTCTTGACGATAGCGGCTGCCTGCCGGACAAGCTGATGCTGCTCGTCCGATTGGGTTTCCGTCTTTTCGCGGTTTTTTTGGCGCTCCTCCAACCGCAGTAAATAAAGTTGATCATACGCCTTTCGTTGTTTGGCATCGCTTAAAACGCCATAAGCTTGGTTGATCAGTTTCATCTTCGCTTCCGCGCCGCTTTCCTTGTTCGTGTCCGGATGGTATTTTTTCGAAAGTCTTTTATAAGCGCCTTCGATTACTTCCGGTTCCGCCAAATGATGCACCTGCATGATCCGGTACCAATCATGAAATCCGTCTGCCTGTCTCTTCATATTTGCCTCTTTAATGAAAAATTCACTAGAATTTATTCTTGAAAAGACCCCCAGATCCTTTAAATCCGCATTTAAAACGTCATAGCAACGTCTATAGATGCTGCGCGTCAAAATTTTTATGCAATTTTACCCAATTAAACGGATTTATTTCCGGTTTTTAATTCAATATATATACATGCTTGTTTATAAATGTTAAAATAGTTATATTAAAAATTTTCGAAGGGGGTTCTCCGGTGAAAAAATTCGGATTAGTACTCATACTCATTTTTGTGGTTTTCGGTTTCTGTTTCAGTTGGAATCACGTCGCGGCCGCCACCTTATTTACGAATCAAAGCTTAGTCGGATTTGCCACTCAAAACGGCGGTACTACCGGAGGAACCGGCGGCGCTACGGTTACCGTTTCTACCGGGACCGCTTTACAGGAAGCAATTAAATTGGGCGGGCCGCGGATTATTTATGTGATGGGGACTATTTCCGCTTCCAACTCCGGTTCATTGGAAAAAATCGATGTCAAAAACGTCTCCGGGATCTCGATCATCGGCGTCGACTCCAGCGGGGAACTGAACGGAATCGGTATTAAAGTCACTAAATCCAGCAATATCATTATCCGCAACTTAAAAATCCACCATGTGTCCGACGGCGACGGCGACTGTATCGGTATTGAAGGTCCGGCCAATAATATCTGGATCGACCATTGCGAATTATATAATGACCTCAATCATGACAAAGATTATTACGACGGATTGCTTGATATTAAAAAGAAATCCGCCTATATCACCGTCTCCTGGTGCTATTTTCATGACAGCTACAAAACCAGCCTGGTCGGTTCGTCCGATAGTGATGAATATGACCGGAAGATTACCTATCACCACAACTATTTTAAAGATTGCAACTCACGCGTGCCGAGCTACCGGTTTGGCGCCGGCCATATTTATAATAACTACTATGCCGATATTACGAGTTCCGGCATTAACTGCCGCATGGGAGCCACGCTCCGCATTGAAGGCAATGTCTTTGAGAACGTCAATGATCCGATTACCTTCCTGTACAGCGACGTAACCGGTTACTGGAATGTCCGGGACAATCTCTTTACCAACTGTACCGGCAACCAACCGACTACTTCCACTTGCAGTTTCACGCCATCTTACAGTTATCAGGTGGATACCGCCGGCAGCGTTAAAGCCAAAATCCTCGCCAATGTCGGCGTAGGAAAAATCTAAACTCCTTCTGCCCAAAACAACCAAGGGCGGGTTAACAACCCGCCCTTGGTTGTCGGGAACACAAAAAGACAAATACCAGGCCTTAGCTAGCGCCGAACCTCTTTTGGCAGTATAACGTCATTTCGTTTTTTCCTGTAACAACCTGGCGAAATTAGCCGCAAAGCGGGTATCATCATGGGAACTTCGTTTCGACGGCCCTTTGGTCCGACCGCCGCCACGCCGGTACTTCGCCAGGAGACTCCGTTCCTCAAGCATATTAGTAATCCGGGAGTCCAGATAAATCTGTCCGCTTGGCGCAATCACCCGGGCCCGTTTTCCCAAGGCCAACGCCGCTAAACCCCAATCCTGCGTAATTACTATATCGCCCGCCTGCGTTCGGTTCAACACCGCCAAATCAGCAGCATCCGGTTCATCACCGGCGACAACATGTTCACTATTGTCGATCCGGTGGTTAAAGGAAGCAACGGTAATCAACCGTATTCCATGGCTGTCAGCCAACCGTTTCGCAATCTGCAGGCAGGCCCGGGGACAGGCGTCGGCGTCCACAATTATTTTACATCCGGTCATCGTGAAGGCCTCGTTCCTTAATTTTAGTTCCGGGAGATAACCCCAATCATATAGTTTTACTTCGGGAAAGTTACTTACTTTCCTGCACCGGTAAAGCTTCACTTAAATAAGTTATATTCAAAAGCATCGCCGATCCGCTATATATAATATTGTAAAATATTTCCTGATCAATTATAATTAAATGTATGGAATGGCATCTTGGCTAATTAACTAATTACCGTAACGATTCGGCCAATCCATAATTACTTTATTTTTGCGTTGGGAGGATATCTATGAAACACATCAAAAAAATGATCTACTCTGCTTTAATAGGCTTGTTCACCGTATCGTTGGCTTTAACATCCCAAACGGCCGCCACCCAAGCGGCTCCTCAAGCCAAATCAAATTTTACCGCTCCCCGGGAAGTAATCGGGTACCTTAACCGGAACGCCGCCAACCTTCCTCCGTCCAAAGTGGAACAAGCGCTTTGGGAACTGGAGCGTCTCTGGAACCAAACCAGGCAAAAATATGAAAGTCAGTTAAATTCAAAAGCAATGCGCGCCAAATTAGCCAAATACCGTTTCCGGGATTTAGCCCAATTTCGCAACATTAAAGATCCCGAGGTCCTCAAATTGCTCACCGATATTTTAGCGGATAATCTACGGCTCGCCCATACCAACCAAAAATACTACCTTAAAATCAAGTATGCGGCAATCAATAAGGAAATTACCCGTTATGCGCCGCAACCGGTGGCCGACTATTTCCGGATCGTCAACCGTAGCCAAAACATCTCTGCCGCCAGAGCTTTAAAGATTACCCCGAACGAACTGGCGAAACGGATTGGCGAAGCCGAGATTTTCCTGCGGGACAATGCGGGATTCGTCAAGCAAAAGGTCATCATGGCAATTTACCGAAGAAAT
>JASFQO010000352.1:0-3930 GCA_050115405.1 Bacillota bacterium | reverse complement strand
TATCGACTACCGGGAGGGGCATTACCGCCGGGGTATCGCAGGATATACACAATTTGTCTTCATCGGTAATATCTTTCGCGGAATTCCGATGGAGTACAACATCGCTAAAACCAACTGCAGCCGCAACTTCATATAATTTTATCTGGACATCTTTGAGAAGTTCTTTGGCTTTGGTGATGCGGGTTTCGGTGATAAATTCGTTGATGGTCTTACCGGTTGATTTTTTAAAAAAAGCGCACAAATAGGTGGGAGTGAGATAAATATGGGCGCTGATCGCTTGCAGGGAAAGATTCTTATCGGCGAAATTTTTATGGATGAACCTGATAATTTCGGTGATTTTGCGATCCACCGAGCCGGAAACGGTCAGTTTGCTTAAAATATTAGCGATGCTGGTGGTGACATATGCGGATAATTCCTCCAAATACGTTTTGGCCTCGATCTCCTTCCAAATATACGTTTTCTCCTTGGTGTCAAACGGGTCAATCAACCAACGTTCCAAAGCTACTTCAAACAGGATCAACATTAACTGAAAGTAAATATTTTTAACCCGGTTAAGGTCGGAATCGCGACAAATAGCCAGTTGGTCGGTTAGGTCCCGGACGAGCGCTATGGCCGACTCAAAATTGTCTTCTCGAAGGTGGTTTTTAAAATTAACCAGTAATATTTTATCGATTGAGGGCGGTGAGCCGGCGCTAAAAGTTGCAGGATAAAAAATACGTTGCCGGGAGTTATAAAACTGCTGTGCAGTGGCGCTGACAGCGGTCCGATAGGAAAGCGGATCCGATCCGGTCCGGTTACGACATCGCCAATGCCAACCGTGAAGCGACACTTGGCTTCGGTGAGTTGCTCAAGCTTATTGATCAGCGTATCCAGTATGGTTTGGGAAGAAGATGACGCCGCCACTAATTTGCCGTGATAAATGAGGATGAATTTGCCGGGTGGATCGAAGCCGGCCATAAAACCGGCAGGATCGGCAAACGTCCCGGTGGCAATGGCAGTTAGCAACATCTGTTGGTAACGATTGATCGCTAAAGTTTCGAGATTAGCATCCCAATAGGTAACGATGTAAGCAACGGTATAACAATCGCCATCTTGCAACGGCAAGGTTAATTCACCGTACCTGGTGGTCAAACCGACGATATCCGCCCCTTCATTGACTAATTCCAAGGCAATGGCCTGACGAATTAACGGCGTGCTGCCTTGCAGGTTATCTTTTTGCCGGGCCATGGTCATGTTTTGCTGCGATTCCGCATCGCATAAAATCACCGTTTCCCGGATCGCGACCCGAATTTCTTCCTGGTTAATCGGTTTTTCGATATAGCTATCCGCCTTTAAGTGAATTGCGGTTTTGAGATAAGCTTTATCGGCGTATCCGGTTAAAAAGATAATTTTACATTTCGGAAAAAGCTTCCGAATATGAGTCGCCAGTTTCAGACCGTCCATTTTCGGCATGCAAATATCGGTAATGAGAATATCGGGACGAAACATTTGGGCTAGAGCCAGGGCTTCGAGACCGTTTTTTACGGTGATAACTTGCTCAATTCCGAGTCTATTCCAAGGAATTATCTTGTGTAAACTGTCGCAGGTTACTTCTTCATCATCGGCAATGATCACTCGATACATGTTGGCGACCCCTCTGTAATATTTTGGATCATAATGCAACAAAGAAAATCATAATTTTACATGGTTGCATTTTAAAAGAAATGAAGTAATAATAAAGCTAAATTGTCAAATTTATTTTATTATAGATATATATATTTGACAAGGATTGTTTTGGAAAAGATTAATCAACCGGGGACATTTGTAACGCACATGGAAGAGTTTCAAAAGCTTACAACCGTTTTTCAATCGGCTTTTTAATTGAGATGTTACTTTAGCCTCCGTCTCCAGTATTGGCGCTGTCTTTGAAGAAAACATTTAAATTACGGAGGTAGGGCGAGTTGCGGAGAAAACCGAAAACCGGCTTTTGGCATGAAATATCCCGCAACAAGATCTTATACTTGATGTTTGTGCCGATGGTTGTTTATTTTGTAATCTTTGCTTATCTGCCGATGTCCGGAATCATGGTGGCCTTTAAAGATTTCAATTACCGGGACGGTTTGTTTTTCAGCCCTTGGAACGGGTTGCGCAATTTTGAATACTTGTGGAATTCGGGCAAGTTATGGATGGTTACCAAGACGACCATGGTGTTCAATATTGTTTTTCTCGCTTTATATACAGTCTTTTCATTACTGATTGCGATTTTTATCGCTGAGATCAAGAACCGTCTTTTTAAAAGAGTCATCCAATCATTCTTGTTTTTGCCGTACTTTATCTCCTGGGTGGTAGTGGCCGCTTTTGTCTATAATTTTTGCAACTACGATTTTGGAATTGTCAATACCATCCTGAAATCGTTTGGCTATAAACCGTTAGATGTTTATGCGAATCCGCAATATTGGTATTTTTTGCTTCCTTTTCTCTATGTATGGAAATGGGTGGGTTTTGGCAGCGTCCTGTATTTGGCGGCGATTATGGGAATTGACGGGCAATGTTATGAGGCGGCGAGTATTGACGGGGTTAACGCTTTCCAAAAAGTTTGGTATATTACCCTGCCAATGTTGAAACCGACCATTGTGATCCTGGTTTTGCTGGGAGTGGGCCGCATTTTACGCGGTGAATTCGATATGTTTTATCAACTAATCGGTAATGACAGCATGCTCTTGGATTCGACCGACATTATCGATACGTTGGTCTTTCGTTCCTTGATGGGAACGCAGGATTTCGGAATGGCTTCCGCCGCCGGTTTTTATCAGTCGGTATTATGTTTTGTAATTATTATGCTGGTGAATGGCGTAGACTTACGATGATGCCAGCAACCTAACTGGGCAAAAAGTTTATGCAAAAGGGAAAGTTGCAATCAAGCATCGCATTAACCCATGACCTGGCCGATCGACTGTGGAACAAAGGAAATATCGCTTATTTAAATGATAATATCGGTTGCCGGACCGCCAAATACGAGACCGACGCCACCTGGAATTACATTTATGACGGTGCAGCCCGGCTGACCAAGGTGGTAAAAGGGACGACGACTATTGCCGAGAGTACTTATGACGGTTCGGGCATGCGGGTCAAAAAAGCCAATGACGGTAAGACAATCTATTATATCTATAGCGGTTCAAATTCATTGTTCGAATATAATGCCGCCAGCTGCGAATTCACTTACTTCATTTATGCGGGAAATCGCGCGGTAGCCAAAGAAAAGGCCGGCGTGAAAGGGTTTTATCATCGGGACCATCTGGGCTCGGTCCGGGCCATTACCGATCAAAATAAAAAAATCACTGGGCTTTTCAAATATGACGCCTGGGGTAATTTGGAAAGCTGCGGTGAATATGACGAAAGTGTTGTCGATGGTGATTATTCTAACTCCAGTTCGCGCTGGGTTCCGGTCAATGATTCATATGATGAATATGGTAACAGCAAACATTGTTATTTTATGAGCGGAGCGGGTATTGACGGTGGTATTGGACTAATATTAAGTGGAAGTAATTCCAGTTGTTCCGATGTTTGGTGGGGTAATAAAACGCTCTTTGCTTCACCGGATACCGATTACATTTTGAGTGGGTATTATTGTTTTACAGAAATGTCCAATACCAAAGACATTGCCAAGGTTCAACTGCTATATTACGACTCCACCGGAAATCTGATCGCTACCCATGAAAGTACGATGAATTATTATTCATCCGATTGGGAACCGTTTTGGAAACCGTTCACTTTGGGAGGGAATCCGAGCGGTTCTTCAGACAGTTTTAGTTCAGTAGTTTTCTATGATCAAATTCGGCTTAAAATAGTAGGATTATCAAGCGATGAAGGCGAATATACCGGAAAGAAGGAAGATGCGGGGACGGGGTTGAAATACTTCAACGCGAGATGGTATGACCCAGACATCGGCAG
>JASFQO010000351.1:0-3968 GCA_050115405.1 Bacillota bacterium | reverse complement strand
CTGATATTGATTCCACTCCACAGTGGTTGTCGATAAAAATCGGCAATCCCAAATTCGAACATTCAGCAACACATTTGCGCATCAAAGTCGGCGCTGCCACTATTGAAGTGCAACCCGGTTTTGATCCGAAATTGCTTTTGGATGGTAAGCGTACAATAAAACCCACCTAGGAAAACAGGTGGGCCACCGTTATACTTTATATAGAATTAGCAATTCGGCAAACATCCGGTAACGTAGATGACCACGGGAGCAATTCATCTAAGACATGGGGATCATTGACATCAACATTCGGCAATCGCTCAAAAAGATAAGTTAAATAAGCAAAAGGATTAATGACGTTTTCTTTAGCAGTTTCAATAATGCTATAAATGGTTGCGCTGGCCGCCACTCCGCGTTGGGTGTTAGCAAATAACCAATTTTTGCGGTTATCCGCTTGAACACATAACCGTAAGAACTGGCTGTTATCAAACACACCGAACGGTGCGAGAGCTAGCGCGGTCTATTACAGTCTCATTGTTTCCGCCAAAGAAAATGGGCTTGTGCCTTTTGAATACCTGACAAAAGTTTTCACTGAGGCTCCAAACGGCGCACATGTTAAAGATCTCATGCCCTGGAGGGTGTGACCGCTGGCTTGACGGTTACCGTTTCGGCAAAATAATCGCCATCCCATTCATGTAAGGTCGCAGTACCTTTGGTATATTTATACTGCCATCCCCATTTTGATTGATCTCTAACAGTGGAATTAAAATTCTTGGCGAGGCAATTCCGGTATTATTAAGCGTATATACATACTTTAGAGTACCGTCGCTATCCCGGTACTTAATATTGGAACGTCTGGCCTGAAAATCGTTCAACGTCGAACAAGAATGGGTCTCACAATAACCATTACGGCTCGGCATCCAAGTTTCAACCTCATGTTTTCTGACTTGGCCGATCCCAATTTCTCCGGTGCAAGCCAGCGCTACCCGATAAGGTAATTCCAAAGCCTGAAGAATTTCTTCCGTATTATTGAGTATTTCATAGTGCATCCTTTCAGCCTCGTCAGCATCTGCCCGGCAGAAGATGACCTGTTCCACCTTTTGAAATTGATGCACTCTATATAATCCCCGGGTGTCTTTACCGTAGGTACCGGCTTCCCGGCGAAAACAAGTTGAATAGCCGACATATTTCTTCGGTAACTCGGTAACGTTCAACACTTCGTTTTGATGGTAAGAAACAATTGATACCTCCGATGTACCGACCAAAAACAGTTTATCTTCCCTCAATTTATAAGCCTGTTCATAACCAATGGGAAAATAACCAGTACCCTGCATGGCATCCTCTCTAACCATCAATGGTACAGTCATCAGAGTAAATTTTTTTGCTCTAAGGGAATCAATTACAAAACGGCAAATAGCCATTTCCAACAATGCGCCTTCGTTTTTTAGGAAATATGACCGTCTTCCAGCAAACTTAACTGCTCTAGGTACATCAACTAAATCAAGCATTTCCGCTAATTCTAAGTGATCTTTCGGGTTAAAAGCAAACTTGGGAATTATTCCCCATTTCCGAATCTCTACGTTATCTGCCTCGCTACGGCCAATTGGAACTTCTGGTGCAGGAACACTGGGAACGGTTAACATTATTTTATCAAACTCAGACCGATAAGCCAAAAGCTGCTCTTCGCATTGGGCTAATTGTTCTTTGATCAGTTTAACCCTAACAACCGCTTCATTTCTATCAGCTTCTGACAACTGGGGAATTTGCTTTGACAAACTATTTCGTTCCGCTCGCATGGAATCAATCAAAGTAACTGACTTGTGGATCTGGGCGTCCAATTCCAATAACCTGTCAATGTTGGTATCCATTAATTTATTAACTACTGCTTGCTTTACAACATCTGGATTTTCCCGTATATAGTTGATATCCAGCATTTCAAACCCTCCCCATTTTAAATTGAGTCAAATAAAAAACCCCTTAATCCCCGAAAAAGGGACGAGAGGTTATCACCCGTGGTACCACCCAGTTTAGTTAGATTTGATCCAACTCACTTTTGCGCACGATAACCGTTGCAGCGGTTTAGTTCATCACTAACATCTCAAGGATGGAGTTCATAATTGCTCCGGTTGATTCTCACCATCCATCAACTCTCTGCTTCGGATACAGTTACTATTTTTCCTGTCATCGACTTATTAGAAATATTTACAGAATGTTTTTATTTATTTTACACTTATCTCCAAAATAATACAAGGTTTTTTTTAACAAGTTGTTTGCCAAAATTGATGAAGTAGAGGTAGGCAGAACGAAGCCGGCTGCAAGCAATGAAAAATAAAGGAACCGAATATTGGTTCCTTTTCGTTTTTGTTACCAGTCCGCCACTCCACAGCCTCACCGGTCGGATAAAGCAACAAAATGTTCCGGGAATAGTCATAGCATACAATTCGGGCTCAAATTTTTTTCGCAATTCACAACATAAAATTTTCTTTTAAAAGCAGTACTTTGACTGGTTAACGTCGAATAACCATCAAAGAAGAAATACCAATAAAAGGAAGAACGGTGGAAGTGGGCCGTTTCCGGGGTGTTTCTTATCGGGCGGCAAACTGGATTCATGTAGGAAGCACAACCGGGCATGGTCGTGATGGCGGGCACAAACATGCCATATTGCCTGTAAAAAACATTTATCTTTGCCCTTTGACGAAGAATTTTAAGGTAGCAGTAATGACGGCATATTTTTCAGAAGTATCACAGGCCGGAGGCGTTTTATGAAGCTCGATTCACCTATCAAAGCGGAGTGGTTTTACAAAGACGAAAGCGAAAAGACCAAAATAAACTGGTTTAGTTTCGAATATGCCCTTGAATTTTACACATTCATTATGAAAAGCGAAGCTTTGCGAAAATACCGCGCCAGGTATTCCAGTGCGGAGATTGCGGCTTTTTGCGCATATTTTGCAAAGAAAATGAAAAAAAGCGTCTACGACTGGCTGGCCGGGACCACCTCGGCAGTCATCATTGATGAAGAATATATCGTGGATTATTATCCTAAAAACACACAGCGCGGCGTTTGTCAAGATAGTTGTCGCAAAAGCTCAAAAAATTATGATGATATATTTACTTCTTGGACAGTAACATCAGAACGTTCCGGATTAAGCCATACTTCAGGTGCTAATGACCAATCACGAGTTTTTCGCGACCATCGTTCCGGATGGACAGCTTTAGCCCTTTCGTAAAGAGCTTTGCGATTTTGAAGAATTAACTGTCCCATCCCATTGTGGCGTTGAGCAGGAGTTAAGAAATTTAATCCGCTGTGCCGATGATTGTTGTTATACCAATGCACAAATGCCAAAACCCATTTTCGAGCTTGTGATAAGTCCATAAATCCCGTAACTGGATAGTTAGGCCGATATTTACAGGTTCGAAAGATTGATTCAGCATAGGGATTGTCATTGCTGACACGGGGACGACTTTTTGACGGCGTTATGCCCAGCTGATATAAGGTTTCTAAAAGCGAAGCCCCTTTCATCGGACTGCCGTTATCCGAATGCAAAACCAATGGCTTAGGCGATAAAGCAAGTTGTTCGGACAGGACCGCCCGCCGTACTAATATACTGGCGTTTTGTGCTGATTCTTCTGCCCATATTTCCCAAGCAATAACTTTACGGCTAAAAAGGTCAAGAATCAGGTACAAGTAAAAATAAATACCTTTAGCTGGTCCAGGAATCCAGGTGATATCCCACATCCAGACTTGATTAGGCTCGGTCGCGCAATGAGTTGAAATCGGTCGTTTTGACGGCTTTTGACTACGACCCCGATGGTGTTGCATATTGTTACTTTTTAAAATGCGATAAATGGTTGATTCCGATGCCAAATAGATATTACGGTCCGCTAAAATGGGTACAATTTGGCTTGGCGGCAAACTTTGAAATTCAGGTTGATTAACAACATCGATAATCGTTTTAACTTCAGCTTCGCTTAGTTTGTTTTGCGGAACA
>JASFQO010000350.1:0-3972 GCA_050115405.1 Bacillota bacterium | reverse complement strand
AGAGTGTCCACTCAATGTTTTTCATAGATAACCTTCCCTTGTTCGGCAATCTTACCATAAATTAAAAAAGGATTAGTCTTCCATTCACCGAAATTTTCAGGCGTTTCCACGATCAAATCCACCGAGAATCGAAGTCCAACCAAAGCTCGATAAATATCTTGAAAAGTTTTGCGTTTGTGCTGCAAACTGCTTTTTAAAACACACAGATCGTAATCGCTGTCTTGATTTGCCGTTCCGACAGCGTGAGAACCAAATAAAATTATCTTGTCAGGCGCAAAGTTCTTTACAATGATATCTACTGCGTCATTTAATACCTTTTCCATTTGCTCCCCCCTATCCGGGTTATGATTTGATAGGTTTATTATACCAAATTCATTAAGGTAAGTCGACGTCCGAGTGGATAATTGCCGACTCTGGAAAATAGTGTTTATTAACTGTAATAAAAAAATACCGCATCTTCTTTGTTTGCGGTATCAAGCCTCACTCCGGGCAAAAAATATTACTTTATCCCATTAACGTTGCATTTTTACGCAATGAGCAATAGTTTTTTGACAATTTGACCAATTAAGAGCTTTGTCCATTCTTGTTTTTTGAAATTCGTGCGAGTCAGACTGTTTTCTTGGAGAATGTTGTCAAGAGAACCGTCCCCGTGACAACACGACGCCGTTCACCTAAACAAAAATGGTCGGAGAATATTTACAACGATAGTACTCCAAGATTTAGAAGATCATGGATTCAAAATTTCGAGGTAAAATGCGTGGATAAAAAAAGAAACACTTCTTTTGCAAAAGGTGTCCGCTCAATCCGGATAACGCATCACTACCTTACAATCATTCAAATTAACAATGCGCGGCGATATATCGTCCCGCGATCAACGCGTTAATTAACAGGTTATGATATGGCTTTGGAATACTGAAGTCGTTTTCCTTGGCCACCCGATCTAAAATTTCCTGAAGACGCGGCACATCAAAATAATATTGGATCTCTGACTTTTGGAACAAAATTTTTAATTCGCGCTCCACTTCCGGCCAATGCGGCGCGAGTCGCTGCAGCCAGTCGACCCCCTGCTTTCCCCGGACGGTACTGTTAAGTCTGACTAGATCCGGCAGAATCCCTTGCATGGCCCGCCTTAACAAAAAACGGTCCTGTCCATTGCGTACATACTGATTTTCAGGCACCCGCAAACAAAATTCGATTACCCGTTTATCCCGGCTGGGGTCGCGGATTGCCAGACAGTGTGCCAGCGACATTTTCTTTTCCAAGACTGCCGCCTGGTTAAACATCTGGTGACAATTCATAACTGCCCGGGGCGCAAAGGTATCATGAAACGGTATTCGATAGGGGTCTCCGCCATATTTGTAAAAACGCTTGGGAAAGCCCCATTTCGCCCCCAACTTCGGATTAATGAACGAGTTTTCCTTTAGCGGATTAGGTTGACCCCGTAGCCAACGCCATCCTCGATAAGCCGTCGCCGGCAATAAACTTAACGCGGCATGGGCAAAAAGCGAAAATGTAGTCCTTCCGCGAGCTTCGCCCCAAGCTGAAATTTCCCGCCAAAAAGCAACCCACTTTAAACGGCGCAACAAGGAACTAAAGTACACCTCCGGCACGCCCCATGATATCGTGCCGTTACCACTTTGCCCATTCAGCATTAACCCCACTCCGTGCCGCTCCGAGGCAATTTCAAGCAAATCATCGATCCATACCGCATTTGCAAAGTATTTATAAGGTTGTTCTAAGATTGCGCTGATTCGATCCGTTGTATTGAGGACATGACGTTCCGCAGCGCGTCCGTATACCGTTTGAATATTACCCGCATGTTGGCTAATCGCTTCAACATAAGGGGTTTCATCCGCCAAAGCCTGCGATGCGGTCCAGTCTTGATATTCTTCCATCGGGACCGCGGTAAACCCTTTAAGACCCTTTCCCTGATTTTGCAAAAACTGAGCCGCGACGCAGGCGATTGAGGAAGAATCCAAACCGCCGCTTAAAAGTACCCCTACCGGACGATTACTCCGCAACCGACAGCGCACCGCCTCAAAAAACACTTCTCGAAACGCTTCTTCATAATCGCCATCGGACTTAAAACGGAGTTCTGCCCCAGGTTCGATCCGCCAGTACGCTTTGATTTTCAAACCCGTTTCGGTTAGCGTCAGGGTATGCCCCGGCAAAAGCAACCGAATATTTTCATAAGGAGTTAATTCCGGATCCACCTGACTGATTACCGTAGGATTCGCTAAGTAATCGGCTAACCAAGCCTCACTTAATTTCCCGGTATTTCCCGGGATGGTCAGTAACGGCTTAAGCAGTGTTGCAAAGGCAAAGATTGACGGAGTATGATAATAATAAAAAGTGGTCTTTCCTACTTGATCGCGGGCGCAAAATAGTCGTTGCTTCGCTTCGTCCCAAATCGCAAAGGCAAAGTCACCCGTCAAATAACGAGGGCAATCTTCTCCCCAGCATTGATAAACTTTCAATATTATCAGACTGTCCGGCAATTCCATCCGTTGCAGCTTCGGAATCTTCAAACGCTCAAACAACTCCGCACGGTTGTCAATTATCGCGTCGGCGGTAATAAGCAGTCCCGTCGTAACGTCATAATAAGGCAATTGTTCCCAAGACGTCTCCGGTGTGAGCGCCTGAATCCGGGAACCGAAAAAAATATTTTTGCCTTGCCATACTCGCGACCGGTCAAAATGATATGGAGCAAAGGCTGCCATCGTTTTCTCCGTTTCGGTAACCGGCTGCCCGCCCGGGTGATATATTCCACAGATCACACTCATTATTATTCCGCCTTCGTTTACAATCAGAAGCAGGAGCCTCAACTTACAACACCCGCTTCCGACTAATTTTATCGGCCCAGATAAGCTGGACGATTAAGAATCATACAAACCACCACCATCAGGAAAATTATTCCCCGACGAGCTCGCCTCGGTCCCCAGCATTTTACATTCATTGATTTCAGGCTTGGTCCACTCTTTTTTGCTGTCCTCTCCAGTAATCGGGGAATTGTTTACATTATTTCTTTCCATCTTCGCACCTCCTTTTTTGGTTATTAAGTTTAAGGAAGCCAAAAGTCCTTAGCTTGCGAACTTTCAGACTCACCTAATCCTTACGCCAGTAATGCCCGGTCCAATCGATTGCCATTAACGGAGCGGTAATATTATTTTGGCGGCGATAATCATCCACCGCCTGTTTACAGGCAGATAAGGCGTAGTCGTCAATAATACAATAGCCGCCGGAGGATAGTTTCGGATATAAATGCTGCAAAGAACAGATGGTAGAACTGTACATATCTCCATCAAGCCGCAGTACCGCCAGTTTTTCAATCGGCGCCCCAGGGAGAGTAGCTTCAAACCGGCCCGGTAAAAACACGACTTGCTCATCCAACAGGCCATATTTTTCAAAATTGCCGGCCACTTCGGTTTGGGAGACCGCCAAATATGTTAATTCATGCATTCTGCTACCGGCATCGGCCGGATACTTCTCAACATCCGGCGGCGGCAAGCCCGCAAAAGAATCCGCTACCCACACCCGGCGATCTTTGATCCCATAAGCAGCCAATACCCCCCGCATCAAAATACAGGAGCCTCCCCGCCAAACTCCGGTTTCGATCAAGTCTCCGGGAATATTTTCCTGCAACACACTCTCTACACAGGCTTGCAGATTATTCATCCGTTCAATCCCGATCATCGAATCGGCGCAAGCCAGCAAACATACGCGGCCCTCCAGCCGCCCTTTAAGTGTTATATTTCGCTTCTTAGCAATAAAAAGGCCTTTCGACTCTAATACCTTTTCGGCGACATTATAGAGCAACTGTTTTAAGGGCGATCGTTTGTAATTAAAAGTCTTCAGGGCAATGGGCGGTTCAGGCCACAAGGTAAATGTCAATGTTTTTTTTAACAGGTCTAAATATTGTTTTTCCGGTGTTAATTCCATTTCTTCCTTTCGTCTCCTTTCTGTTTCCTTGTA
>JASFQO010000349.1:0-3977 GCA_050115405.1 Bacillota bacterium | reverse complement strand
AAACTCCAGACACCGGGCCGACTTTAAGATAGTCCCGCCGCGTTGTAAAATATCGCCCACCGACCGGGAATGCAGCGGAACAATCTCCCCGCTAAGCAACCCGCTATAACCGCGTTTAATGCCATAAACTTTACAGTCGCGCGCCAAAGCTTTACGCACCACCGCCCGAATCGCCGCATTCATTCCGGGGGCGTCGCCCCCGCTGGTTAAAACTCCAATCTTCATTGCCTATCCTCCTATTGTGCTTTCTTCATTAAATCTGCCGGTGACCCGAAACCGCTGGTAACGTTGTTTCTGGATTTCGGCGCCGGTCATAGTCTGGAATGGTTTTAGATGGCGTAAAATAGCTTCCTTCAAATTTTGTCCCGTCTCCAGCGGATTTTTATGCGCTCCCCCCGGCGGTTCGGGAATAATTTCTTCGACAATACCCATTTTTAACAATTGCTGAGCCCCAAGTTGCAAAGCCTCGGCAGCTTCAGCCGCTTTAGTGGCATCTTTCCATAAAATCGACGCGCATCCTTCCGGTGAAATTACCGAATAGTAAGCATTTTCCATAATCAAAACCCGATTGCCAATCCCAATCGCCAAGGCCCCGCCGCTGCTACCCTCGCCGGTAATCACCACGATTACCGGCACCGTTAAAGCTGCCATTTGCATGATATTTCGGGCAATAGCTTCGCCCTGGCCCCGTTCTTCCGCTTCAATCCCCGGATAAGCCCCGACCACATCGACCAGGCAGATCACCGGACGCCGGAATTTCTCCGCTTGCAACATCAACCGCAAAGCTTTCCGATACCCTTCCGGATGCGGCAGACCGAAATTGCGATAAATGTTTTCTTTCGTATCTCTCCCTTTTTGCTGACCAATCACGGTCACCGGCAGATCTTCCAAATAAGCAATTCCGCCTACCATGGCCGGATCATCGCCATATAGCCGGTCACCATGCAGTTCCACAAAATCGCTGAAAATCATGCCGATATAATCCAAACAAGTGGGACGTCTGGGATGACGGACAATTTGCACCCGTTGCCACGTCGATAAATTGGCGTATGTTACGTCGCGTAACGCTTGGGCTTTTTTTTCCAAAGCCGTCACTTGTTCAGCCATATCAATTCCTCTATCGGTTGCAAATTGTTTTAACTCTTCAATTTGCCGTTCCAGTTCCAGTACAGGTTTTTCAAAGTCAAAAATCGGTCCCGGATTACTAGCCATCACCGTACCTCCGCCCCATGAAATTTCAACAATTGCGTTATTGTTGCTTTCAAGTCCTTGCGGTGCACAATCAGGTCCACAAAACCGTGCTCCAACTGAAATTGTGCCGTCTGAAATCCAGGCGGCAACGTTTGCCGGATGGTCTGTTGGATCACCCGCGCCCCGGTAAAGCCGATTAAAGCATCCGGTTCCGCAATAATAATATCGCCTAATGAAGCAAAGCTGGCCGTAATCCCTCCGGTAGTCGGATCGGTTAAAATCGACAGATAGACTAATCCGGCTTCCGCCAGTTTATTCAAAACTTGGCTGGTCTTCGCCATTTGCATTAAGGAATGGATTCCTTCCTGCATGCGCGCCCCGCCGCTGGCCGCTACCGTCACCAGCGGTATTTTTTTAGCCAACGCCAACTCGACGGCGCGGGTAATTTTTTCCCCAACAACCGAACCCATCGAACCACCCATAAAGCCAAAATCCATAATCGCTATGGCGACGGCAATTCCGTTAATCATCCCGGAACCGGCCAGCAATCCTTCGGTCAGATCCGTCCCTTTTTGCGCTTTTTTGAGTTTATTTTCGTAGTCGGGAAACTCCAACACATTAAGGGCCCGCAAATTCTTGTCAATCTCGGAAAAAGTGTCCTTATCGATCAACAAATCCAGACGTTCCCTCGCGGTAATGCGAAAATGAAAGTTGCATTTGGGACAAACCTTTAAATTACGTTCAAGATCTTTATTATAGGTGATTTGAGAACAGCGGTTGCATTTAACCCATAGTCCGTCCGGAATTTCTTTGCGTTCCACCGGTTCCACCCGGTTGTTGGGCAGATCGTGTTCCGACTTGACGGTAATATATTTCGGCTTGGTTTTAAACAAATCTTTCAACAATCACTCCACCCCTGCCAGTCTAACGTTTGACGGCCTGCTACGCGGCCACAAAACCGTGAGTGTAACTACTGACGTATTTTCACCCTGATTTCCTTAAAAAAAAGTATTTCGCGATTGTCCGACAATTTCCTGCTCATTTAGTTGGAACGCTGTAAAGCGTTCCCAATGACTTCATTGGCCTCGTCAATCTCCATTTCGGAGACCATCACTTCAACATTCTTCTCTGCCCGGGCCTTATTTTTAAACCGGGAATCCTTTAGTTTTACCAAAATCCCTTCGATTTCAAGGAGTTGCTTTAAATAAACGGCAATCTTACGGTTTGGCGCAACATAAACTACAACCCACATCTCAAGTTTGCCTCACTCTTTTTCAAATTACCTTTACAAACTATTAACTAATTCTTTAAATAAAAGTCCGCGTTCCTGATAATTATTAAACATATCAAAACTGGCGCAAGCCGGCGAAAGCAAAACCACATCGCCCCCAACCGCCCGGTCGGTCGCCACCCTGACCGCTTCCGGAAGGTCGGCTACGGTAGTGACAGGAAAACCCGGCTCGGCCGCCTCCACCGCTTGCCGGATCAAGGGCGCGGTCACTCCCAAAAGCACCACCTGTTTGCAGGTTTTTACAATCTGCCGTCCCAAACTGTCAAACGGCAACTTTTTATCGTAACCGCCCGCAATCAAAACTGTCGGCCGGATCATCGCCTTTAAGCCGGCAATCGCACGGTCCGGAGTAGTTGCAATCGAATCGTTATAATAGCGGACACCATTTAATTCCCGGACAAACTGCAAGCGGTGTTCCACTCCGGTAAAATGTTCCGTTATTTCGGCGATCACCGGTAACGGCGCCCCGAGCAACCGGGCGGCCAGCGCTGCTGTCAACACATTTTCCACATTGTGATCCCCTAACAACTGCAAATTATCCCGTTTGGTAATCAGCTCCGTCTGCCCATTCAAGCGTAACAGCAACTTTCCGTCTTCCAAATACGCGCCCTCATCCACTCGACAATGCCGGCTGAAAAAGAAGCAACGCCCCTTCACCAGGCTGCGCAACCCACGGGTAAGTTCATTGTCATAATTTAAAATCGCCTGATCCGTCGCGCTTTGGTAACGAAGGATATTGCTTTTGGCGTCAATATATTCAGCCATCGAAGCATGCATATCCAGATGATTGGGAGTGATGTTGGTAACTACGGCCAGGGATGGGCTTTGTTTTAATTCCTGCAGTTGAAAACTGGAGAGTTCCAAAATCACCTGGGAAGCCGCGTCCATCCGGTATAGATCCCCAATTAAAGAGCGGCCGATATTCCCGCCCACAAAAGAATTGGGAAACGCTGCCGCCACCATCTGACCAACTAAAGTCGTCGTGGTGGTTTTGCCGCTACTGCCCGTAATCCCGGTAATCCGCCCCGGACACTTCGCGAAGAACAGCGCCATTTCGCTGCTGAAAATCGTTCCTTCCGCCCGGGCCGCCTGCAATTCCGGCAAGTCCTTTTTCATGCCGGGAGTGATGAAAACATAATCATAACCGTGCAGGTGTTGCAAATAATCATCTCCCAGATGCAATTCCAAAGGCAAATGCTGCAGCTGGCGCAGATATTTCTCCAAAAGCGCCGCCGGTTTCCGGTCAAAAACGCTCAACCGGGCCCCTACGTCGGCCAAATAACGGATTAACGGCGTATTACTAACCGCCAGCCCGATCACAGCAATTTTCTTATTTTTGTACTCCATCAAGCCTCATTCCTTCCCTCTCACTGGAGGCTGAAAACTGGAGGCTAGAGGCTGGAAGACAACGGCCTTATTAAACTGCCAAAAATCAGTGGCTTTATCCAGCCTCCGGCTTTCGGCATCAAGCCTCCGGATTGCCTCGCACATCTAA
>JASFQO010000348.1:0-3985 GCA_050115405.1 Bacillota bacterium | reverse complement strand
AATCGCCAGTTGCTGAAAGAGCAAATTATGCGGACGTTGGTTACTTTAAAATGGCATTACCCGATAATACTTTGGTTCTATAATCCGCAAGCCGTGAGCCTCGTGGGGTGTTTAGGAGAAATCGGGGTGATTTATGATTGTGTCGACAGTTTTTCCTCATTCAGTTGGTCGCACCCGCTTACCGGCGAGTGGGAGGCTCAACTGGTCCGTCACGCGAATCTGGTCTTTACATCTGCCGGTAAATTATATCAACAATGGCAAGAGAGCGGCAAACCGGTTTATTTAATTCCCAACGCCGCCGATTATGAACATTTTAGCAAGTATAGCAATAGAAGTCAGTTTGAACCCGCTGATTTAAAATTAATTAAACATCCGCGGTTCGGCTTTACCGGCGCCCTTTATGAATGGTTGGATTTTCAACTGTTGCAATGGCTGGCTATTCATAATCCCCACTGGAATCTGGTACTGATTGGCCCGAAACAGCATGGTTTGGAGGTAGCGGCAACCTGTAGCAATATTCATTGGTTAGGCCCGCGGGAATATAAAATCCTGCCTTGTTATCTCAATGCGCTGGAGGTGATGTTGATTCCGTTTTTACGCAATCAAATTACCGAACATGCCAACCCGATTAAACTCTGGGAGTATCTGGCCGCCGGCAAACCGGTAGTGGCGACGCCGCTGCCGGAAGTGCCGTTGATTAACGGGGTTACCTGGGTGAGTGAAACTTATCAGCAATTTAATGATCATTGCCGGAGCGCCCTGGAGGCGGTCCAAGATCCGGCCCGCCGTCATGAATTGGCGAGTCGGGCCCGTCAAGTCGCTCAAAATAATTCCTGGGAAAGACGTTGCCTGGAGATTAGCGCCATTTTAAAGAAACATTTTTAATCAAAGGGGAGTGTTGCCGGTGAAAATAGCGATGTTGGCGGATCGTTTGGTGATGGGGGGCCTGGAGACACATATTGTCACTATAGTAAATGAATTGTTACGCCGCGATCACCGCGTGCTCTTAAATACCGCTTATACCAATCCGGCGCTCTTAACCGCGCTTGATCCTTCGCCGGGTTTATTTCAACATAGACCGTGGTCGGATAATCCGCCGGCCGATTTACGGGGGTTTCATCCGGATCTGATTCATTCGCACCCGTTTACCGCGATTTTTCGTGGGTATGAGGTCGTCAAAAGGCTCCGGAAGCCTTTTTTTGTGACGATGCATGGCCTCTATGATTTTGGACTGGACCGTTCTCATCTGGGAAATTTAGTCGCCGGGACGGCCAAGGCGATTGTGGCTGTGGATCATCGGGTCGCGGCTGTGTTGCAAAGCAGCATCGCTCATCCGGAGAAAATCAGAGTGATTTATAATGGCATTGATTTGGACCGCTTTCGCGCGGGTCCGGCGAACGCGGCCGATTACCGGCGTTTCGGGTTATGTGGGGAGTGGCCGACGCTGGTGGTCATTAGCCGGCTGGCGGACGGGAAGGAACGTCCGGTGGAACAACTGCTTGATTGTGCTTTGGATTTGGCTCAAAGCTTACAGGGGGTCAATTTGCTCATCGTGGGCGGTGGCGACTGTTTCTCGCGTTTGCAAGCCAAAGTCGCTTCCGGCTTGACTGCGCCACAACTCCGGATTCATCTGGCGGGGAGTTGCACTGAGGTTGAAAAAATGATCCGTATGGCCGATTTGGTATTGGCTTGCGATCGGTCGGCTTTGGAAGCAATGGCTTGTCAAAAAGCGGTTTTCGCCATGAATGCGGATGGTTTTGCGACAGTAATCAAGCGGGACAATTTCCGCCAAATTTTACTCAATCGAAGTGGTTATCGCCCGGTCGGCAATGATGAACTGGTGGCAACGTTGTGGCAATTGGTCAAAAATTGCTCCCAAAGGGAGCAATTGGCCAAAGACGGCGTAGCAATTGTTCGCCAGTATTTCGGGATCAAACAGACCGTCGACCAATTGGAAGCGCTTTACCGGAATTGGGCGCCCAAGTGAGCGAAATTGATATACCAGGGGTGATCAAGATGTGGCATTTAGTTAAAATACCGAAACAGGCCCACTTTTATTGGAGTGATGACCGGATCTCTTTTCTGCGCTATATGACGTTGGCTTCTTTTCGCAAATTCAATCCCGGTTGGCGGATGTGCTTATATTTTCCCAAATATCGCTATCAAGGTGGTAGAACATGGCAAACCCCGGAGCAGGAGCATGTTTTCAGCGGGCCTAATTATTTGGACCGGTTAAGCCGGTTGAATATTGAGCGAATTGAGATTGACTTTGAAAATTACGGGATGAGTAATCAAATTCCGGAAACCTTTAAAGCGGATTTTTGGCGGTGGTATCTGTTAGGGACGGTCGGCGGCGTGTGGTCGGATATGGACATCATTTACTTTCGGCCGTTGGAGGCGCTGTACATTAATAATCTTAAGCATGGTCAGACCGATATGGTGATTTGTCTGCATGATGCCGAACATTTTCATTCAATCGGTTTTTTAATGTCCGCCGCCCGTAATGAGTTTTTCAAGTTTGTGAATCAGGAAGCTCAGCACTGTCTGGATCTGACCAACTATCAAAGTATCGGCTCCGCAGTTCTCAATCGGCATTTTCCGAACATGGCAGAGGTTAAAATGCGTTTTCCGGGTTTAAAAGAGGTTAATATCAGCTTGGAAACGGTGTATCCGCTTAACGGCGTCTATATTCCTTATATTTTTCACACCGGTTATTTACAGTATTTGACTGATAAAACCATTGGCTTGCATTGGTATGCGGGACATCCGGCAGCCGGGGAATTTGAAAATATTCTTAATGAACATAACTTTTTTACCTATAGCAGCATACTGACCAATGTAATCGGCCGGGCCATCTGAAGTCTATTGGCCTAAACAAGGGTGACGTTAGTCGGGTGCGAAAGAAACTCCGCGAACATATTAATAAGGTGAGCCGAATCTCTAATCCTTGAGCTAGAGTCGCAAGTTAGGGTGAAAATTCGACAGAAGTTACACTCACAGTTTTGTGCCTGCGTAGCTAGGATGAACGTTAGGGTGAAAACACGTTAGTAGTTATACTCACAGTCTTGTGCCTGCGAAGCAAGGCATGGACGTTAGGGTGAAAATACGTCAGTAGTTACACTCATAGTTTTGTGCCGCGAAGCAGGCATGAACGTTAAAGCGGCGAGTTTGGAAAGGAGGGTGACTGTTGCGGGTTTCCCTGATTATTGCTTCGTTTCAAAGAGCGCAGTTATTGCACTGGAATTTGGTTTCCCTGGCGCGGCAGAACTTTCCGGACGAGATGGAAACCTTGGTAGTGAATGACGGTTTACCTGATGAAACGGAAGCGGTCTGCGCGCCATTTCAAGCGCGTCTTAATCTTAAGTATCTCTTTGTGGGGCAGCGCAATTTAGCGGGGACGCTCCACTGGCGCGTTCCCGGTTTTGCTTATAACATCGGCGCGCGCCAATCTTCCGGAACGATTTTAATTATCTGCTGCGCCGAGATGTTTCATGTTAATGACACCGTGGCCCAGTTGGTCGCGGCGGTTTGCGCCAATTGCAAAAACTTGGCTATTCCGTTTGGCAAGGATGATCGGGACGGTTACGCTTTGCAAGCGGTAATTGCTCAAAATGGCGGCTTTGATCCGCAATTATTTCCGCAATATATCGATCTTGATACCCATCTGCCGTTTTTATTGGCGGTCGGCCGGGAGGAGTTTTTCAAGATTGGCGGTTTTGATGAAGATTTTACCGGAATCGCGTTTGATGATAACGACCTGGTGGAGCGGTTGCAAAAAAACGGTTGCTGCTATTGTCAGACTGAGGCCAGAGCGATTCACTTGTATCATCCCCGCTATATGTATGAAGTCGGGATGAACGACCAATGGCATTATAACCGCAATTTATATATGGCCAGAGGAAACCGGATTATCCGTAATCAAAACCGGGAATGGGGGAAACTTTAGGATGTGGCATTTACATAAAATTCCCAAATTGGTTCATTT
>JASFQO010000347.1:0-3985 GCA_050115405.1 Bacillota bacterium | reverse complement strand
TCTTCATAACAGACGATTCCCAACGGCCTCTTGTCTTTGCCATTTCCTTTTGGTATATAGACTCTTTTAACCAGCGACGGTCGATAACTCATTGTTTTAAGCCTTTCGACCAGATCTTCGATGTTAGGTGCTAAATTCACTCCGTAATCATCTTTGGTTACCCCGTCTACACCTATGGCTTTCTTTCCATCCAATTCTCTGTGGCATTCCAGCAGCAGTTCCTTGTTTAGATAGTGATACAAGGATGTGAATCGTATTTTCGGCATTGTTCTTGCCATTTCTGCTATTCTTACTAATTTTGTTCCCACCATTTCCCTACTCCTGTGCGCAGTTAGTGTGTCCTTAATAAGAACGGTTGTACGTGGCTGCCTTCCCTCCATTGGCGTTACCCAATTTCTTTGGTATTATTCAGCCATCCGACTCCCTGCAAATCTTTTGGCATCCTCCCTTTTTAGGGTTGTTTGCCATACTTCTGTTGCGAAGAATCGGCAGGGCCTCCCGGGTTACCCTGTAATCTTTGTACAGCATGCCTGGCTCTCCGACCCCGGGGAAGTAGTGATATCCTCGCCGTATCGGATATCATCATATTGCCTTCCGGCCTTTCGACACCGTCTGCCTTCCCTAGTTACTCATTTCGAGGCTCTATCACTTTCAGGCCTACTGCCTAACTGTCAACGCTTAACATACTGGGTTACCCCATAATGTCCATGACTCGCTACCAGTTGAATCGACTTATTCTTACTGGACGGGGTTCTCACCCGTTAAATTACACGACCTTGCCCGGTCGCACCGAAAGTTGAGTTATTACTCTTATTTCCATTGTCCTACTTTTTCGAGTCCCTTATCGATCTAATCAAAAGATATTTATGACAGGCGCTTAATCACCGCAGCTCATCATCTTATTTTAATAAACTTTTAGGCTAAGTTGCTATTTTTATCTAGTTAATCTTGACATTATCCAATGTATGTGATAATTAATAATTTATTATACTAATTTTTCGTTTTACAAAGTGAACTCCAGCTTGGGGAGCAAACCAGAATGATGGCATTTGTTGTCTTACCCATGGTCAAATTGGAGGGGGAGTCAGTTTGATTAAACTTGTCAATATTTCCAAAGAATACGACGGCAGTGAAGCCATTACCAACATCAACCTCCACATCGCCAAAAATGAGTTTTTGACGATGCTCGGGCCGAGCGGTTGCGGCAAAACCACCACCTTAAGAGTGATCGGCGGTTTTGAGTACCCGACCACCGGCGACATCATCTTCGACGGTGTTAATATCAACAAGTTGCCGCCTTACAAACGCAAAGTAAATACCGTATTTCAAAAATATGCGCTGTTCCCGCATTTAAATGTTTATGATAATATCTCCTTCGGGCTGCGCATCAAAAAGTTGGGCAAGAAGAACATTGACGGACGGGTCGGCCGGATGCTGGAGCTGGTCAGCCTTTCCGGTTATGAAAAACGGGCCATCACCTCCTTAAGCGGCGGACAACAGCAGCGAATCGCCATTGCCCGGGCGCTCGTCAACGAACCTGAAGTCTTACTGCTCGATGAACCCCTCGGCGCGCTTGACTTAAAACTCCGCAAGGATATGCAGTTGGAACTGAAAGCAATGCAAAAACAATTGGGGATCACCTTTGTCTATGTTACCCACGACCAGGAAGAAGCCCTCACCATGTCCGATACGATCGTGGTAATGAACCGGGGCCGCATCCAACAGACCGGCACGCCGGAAGCAGTCTATAACGAACCCGTAAATGCGTTTGTCGCCGGTTTTATTGGCGAAAGCAACATTGTGAGCGGCACGATGCTCGCCGATTTTTGGGTGAAATTCGCCGGCAAAAAAGTCGAATGCTCCGACCGGGATTTTGCTGTCAACGAAGCGGTGGATGTGGTAATCCGTCCCGAGGATTTAAAAATTGTCGACAGCGCCGAAGGGATCTTTACCGGAGCCGTCAAAGCGGTTACTTTTAAAGGAGTCCATTATGAAATGGTCGTAGCCGCCGCCGGCATAGACTGGGTGATTCACAGTACCAGCATGCAACCGCCCGGGACCACCGTCGGCTTGAAGGTCATCCCCTATGATATTCATATTATGAAAAAGGTGATGGCGCCATGAAAAGAAGCTGGTTAGCCCTGCCTTATGTCGTTTGGATGCTGGTCTTTACGGTAGTGCCGCTATTTATCTTGTTATACTTAAGTTTCACCGTCAAAAACGGCCCGGCGACAGTTTTTTCACTTGCCAATTTCAGCCGGTTGTTTGAACCGATTTATCTCAAAGTGGTGGCGCGCTCATTGTTCCTGGCCGCAATCAGCACTGTCTTCTGCCTGATAATCGGCTATCCGGTGGCCATGATGCTGGCCGGGAAAAGTTTTCGAAAAAAAAATACCCTGGTGCTCCTGCTGGTGCTGCCGATGTGGATGAATTTTCTGTTACGCACCTACGCCTGGTTAACTCTGTTGGAAAAGAAAGGCCTGATCAATACTTTTCTGGTCGGTCTAGGGCTGCGCCCCTTGGAATTATTATATAACGATTTTGCAGTAACCCTCGGAATGGTCTATAACTTTATTCCGTTTATGATCCTCCCCATCTATTCGGTAATGAGCAAAATCGACCGCAGTCTGGTGGAAGCGGCGGAAGATCTGGGAGCTAATCCACTGGAAGTTTTTTGGCAGGTTACCTTCCCGCTGAGCCTGCCGGGCGTGGTCTCCGGCACCACCATGGTTTTCATGCCGGCAGTAACCACCTTCGTCATTTCTCGCCTTTTAGGCGGCGGGCAGTATACCCTGATCGGCAACTTGATCGAGCAACAATTTCTCACCGTCGGCGACTGGAATTTCGGCTCCGCCATTTCGGTGTTATTAATTTTGATTATTTTAGTTAGCATGGCCTTTACCTCCCGATATGAAAAAGAACAGGAAGGGGGCGGAGGGCTCTGGTGAAAAAAATACTAAAACATGCTTATCTATTGCTGCTTTTTGCCTTTCTTTACGCGCCAATTATTGTCTTAGCCTGTTATTCATTTAACAATTCCCGAACGCGCGGGACCTGGAGCGGCTTTACCTTGAAATGGTACGGACTGATGTTTCAAGATCGCCAGATTTTAAATTCGCTCTATTACTCGTTGGCGATCGGAATCAGCGCCGCGCTGATTGCCACGGCGCTCGGCACGATTACCGCCTTTGGGATTCACCACATGAAAAAATTGCCCAAAGCTACAATTATGAACCTAACTTACCTGCCGGTGCTCAATCCCGATATTGTTACCGGGATCTCCTTTATGTTGCTGTTTATTGCCGCCCGGCTGCAATTGGGTTTTGGGACATTATTGTTATCCCATATCACTTTTAACATTCCGTATGTTATTTTGTCGGTGCTGCCCAAGTTTAAGCAGTTGGACAAAAATTTATTTGAAGCCGCGCTTGATCTGGGCGCTACACCCTTACAGGCTTTTCACAAAATCATTTTTCCGGAAATTCTCCCCGGAGTGTTGACCGGGTTCCTCTTAGCCTTTACCTTATCGCTGGATGACTTTGTGATCAGCTTTTTTAATACCGGTTCCGGGGTATCGACTCTTTCAATCACTATTTACTCAATGGCGCGACGCGGGATTAATCCCAAGATCAACGCCTTGTCGACGTTGCTGTTTTTGTGCGTTTTAATTTTATTAATCATTGTTAATCTGAGTATGTCGCGCGATAAAGGCCGCAATGCTAAAACGGTTTAAGTCAAAAGACAGGAGACAGAAGTCAGAAGTCGGGATAAAACCAAACGCTGGAATAAATTCTTCTACTACTGAATACTGACTACTAAATTCCACAACTTGAAAAGTTGAAATATAAAAGGGAGGCATGATAGTTAAAAATGAAAAAACAGGCAAGACTGGGGCTTTTCGGGACGTTACTAGCTCTGACGTTAGCGCTGACCGCCGGTTGCGGTTCCCCCAAGGCGGTCGTCAGCTTCTACAATTGGGGCGACT
>JASFQO010000346.1:0-3992 GCA_050115405.1 Bacillota bacterium | reverse complement strand
TCCTCAATATCCTGCAACGATATCTTGATACTCTTAATATCCTCCACTCGCAAAATCATTAGGGCCTTAGCAAACGCCGCCCGTACCGGTTGGACGGTAACACACACGGCAATTGTAATAAGCACTCCGGCCGCCACGGCAATACCTTGATATTTACGTGCCATCGTCAACACTCCTTTCGGATTTACATTTTTTTGATCACCCCGGATACATTTTTGGGGGACAACCCTCCCTGACCCAGCGGTTTTTGCCGCAATCCAGCCTTGATAACTTTTCAGCTTGGCAAAGACAAAATCATCATTTCCCTTTAAAACGGCAAACCGGGCCCGGCACTCCGGGCAGACCGCCAAGTGTTTTTCGGCCGCCTTGCGTCCATCAAGCTCCAGCTCTCCATCAATCAATGCCTGAAGAACTCCCTGATCCAGACACTTTGTCATCTTTCCCGGACCTCCTTTAAATACAATGCTTTAAACTTCTCTTGCGCCCGAGCCAGGATTTTCCCGACCGAGGCTTTCTCCAGCGCCAATGTCGCCGCTATTTCGCGATACTTGTAGCCGGAAAACTTTAGCAACAGGCACATCCGGTCCCGATAGCTCAAAAGGGCCAACACTTTTTTGGTGAGCCGGATCTCGGCATTCTTGATTGCCAAATCTTCAATCAAGACAACATTAGCAGCTTCACAATCTTCCACCGGCCCATGACCCCTTTTACGCTTTTCATTCCGTAAATAATTATAGGCCAAATTAGTCGCCACTTTAACCAGCCAGGCCGGCACATTGGAATGCGTCGGGGGAGTGCCCAGCAAGCGGATAAATACTTCTTGAGCAATATCGTCCGCCGCATTCATACTCCCGGTAAGATACGCCGCATGTTTGTAGACAACCGGATAATATTTTTCATACCACTCCCCAAATTGCTCCGGCGAGATTGCCTTTCCGTCCTTTGTAATTACAGGTAAATTAGCAATCGACCATCCCTCCTTATTATCCAGTCGAAAATCTGTTGCAACAGCCTTCATGATCTATAACACTCAAACAGCCGGTTTTGTGACAGGGTTAACCAAATTTATAATGAAGTCGTTTATTCTATGGCAACAAACCGGAACGTCGCCTTGCCGTTCTCAGTCTGAAGTGCATCGCGTCTTAGGCGGATTCAGAAATCGCCTCCAGAAAAAATCTAACCCATCAAAAAATCGATGATATTTAAAAATTTAATTCCCTCATGAGCGGTAATATAGGTTTGATCCATTGACAGGATGGCTTTTTCATAATTGTCACGGATCGCCTGCAACGGGGCAAGTTCCCGTTGTTTGACGCTTTCATCCATTAAACTGTAAGTCACCTGATAGTATTTCCGTTCATCCTGGCGGATGGCGATAAAGTCGACTTCGGTATCATACCACTTGCCGATCACGCCGCAGCCCTACATCTTGGCCTTGTTACCCTCGGCTTCCGCCTTGCCGAGCAGATACAAAAAGGGGAGCGCCGGAATACGCAAAATTGGCGCCAATGTTTCCTGTTTAATGAGGCCATAATCTGTAATTTTCTTGGTGACTAAAAAAGCGCCGGTGACTTCAGACTTTCGGTCCGCAGATAGGACCACAATCGCCTCGGTCGCCGCAATGGCGAAATCATTGCGATACTTTACTTCACATAAGATTTTCTCCCCGGGAAGTTCAATCACCATATCAACTTCTTTCTGATTTTCTTTCAACTTGCGAAAATAGCCGATATGCGCCGGCGAGCCATGATAAAAAGAGACAAGATGTTTATACACCGCCGTTTCGACCATCACCCCCATTTCTTTCTCGTCAGCCAGCACATCATCCATCATTAGTACCGCATTGCGAATCGCCGCATCGGCGATATAAATTTTCGGTCTGCCTTTTAACGCCCCTTTACTTCCGACATCAATTGGCTCAGCGCGATAAATGAGATGGGATTTTTCCAAAAAACCAAGATAGTTTTCCAAAGTCGCCACACTGATGTTTTCCAATTCCTTTGTCGCTGTCTGAGCATTAAATATTTCCGTCGCATTCAGGCAAAGATATAAAAATAATTTCTCCAGCAACAGTGGGTTCCGTACCTTAAACAAAGTCAAAACATCCCGCTTGATAACTTTATCGACTACGTCTTCACGTAACATTCTTAGGGCGTACGCATCATCATCCGAAAATACCAGCTCCGGAAATCCGCCGACGATCAGATAACGGTTAAAATGCTGTTGTAATGGCGCAAAGCGATTGATCAAATCCGCCAGCGCGCCCCGGGGCCAGGCCACTAATTTGGTCAGTCTAATCTCATTTTCCAGTACCGGCCTTTCCGATAACTGCAAAAGTTCGCAGTATTCATAGAACGACAAAGTCGGTACCTTTAACATTGTCCAGCGTCCCGCCCCGCTTTCAGCAACGCCTTTTTCAATAATCGGACTTGTCGACCCCGTTGCGATGAGCCTGATGTTTTTACGCGAGTCATATAAGACCTTCATCCATAATTCCCAATTTGCGGCATACTGGATTTCATCAAAGAATAAATAGCGGTCGCCTTCAATTGGATAAAGCGATTCATAAATATCCAGAACTTCCGCGACACCAATCAATTTCACGATTGGATTATCAAACGACACATAAAGAATATTGCGGGGCGCAACGCCTTGAGCCAACAAAGTTTCCATCATCTGATACATAATGGTGGTTTTCCCTACCCGACGCGCCCCGGATAAAACCGCAAACCGCCGCGTCGATTGCTGGCTAATCGTTTTCATTGCTTCATGATACGCCAATCTTTTTTGCGGCTTTGACTGTTCTTTGACTGCATCCCGATTGCGCCACCAAGGATTATATTGTTGCAATACTTTAACAACTTGCTCTTCGGTAACCAAAGCCATCGCCAGACCTCCTGATATTTATAATAGTATTAGCTCCGGAAACAATATAAAGTATAATGTAAATTATTCGCAAACTTATTTATATTATATTATTTTTTGTTTAAATCGGCAAGAAATTTATACTAAATAATGATTTATGATTTTAAAATAATAAATGAGATCCAGACGCCGTTTTTGGCTCGTCCTTCGGGAAAACCTGTTAATGTCCGGTTTTCCGACTTATGTATTCTATTTCATAAATTTGAAAAAAATGTCCGGCTTTAAAATGGGCCAATCGGCCTGAATAATATTAGCGAAAAGAGGGACAATATTAAAAAAAAGACTTCATTGCTTTAATTATCCAAAGAATAAACTACACCTTATCGCCAGGAATTTTAGCAAAATTAAACCCGGGAGAACATTCCATGTTCAAAGAAATCTTTAAAAAGATCGGTAATAAGGATAAAAAAAACTCAAAAGCAAAAACGGAAACAAAAACAGAAACCCCGGTTGAACTCCATGTGCATAAGAGTATTGAGACCAACCTGCTTCAATTAAAGGAAATCATGGGGAATTGCCCCGATATTTTAATCCGGCGCTATAAAGCCGGCGCCAACGAAGCGGTAAATTGCGCCGTTATCCTGCTCGACGGCATGACGAATCAATTATTGGTCACTGAAGGGATTTTCAAACCATTACATAATGAAGCCAAATTAACCCCGGACAACGCCTTTCCAAAAATCAAAGACGCGGCGATGACTATTGCCGAAGTAAAGGAAACTCAAGATTTTTCAAATTTAGTCGACTCTCTTTTGAGCGGCGATGCTATCCTTTTGATCGATGGAAACGCCACCGCGCTGATTGTGGGTACAACCCAAGTTCCCTCCCGCTCAATCAGCGAACCGATTATTGAACCGACAATCAGAGGCCCTCGCGATGGCTTCACCGAAGTTTTAAAAATGAACATCGCGCTCATCCGGAGACGAATTAAGAGTCCCCGTTTGCAGACAGAATCGTTTAACCTTGGCAACCTTAGTAAGACTAAAGTCATGATTGCCTACATCAAAGGCAAGGCTGACGCGGAAATCGTCGCCGAGGTCCGCCGTCGGTTAAAGCAAATTGAGATG
>JASFQO010000345.1:0-3999 GCA_050115405.1 Bacillota bacterium | reverse complement strand
TATGATGGTTTTGGCGAAGATTACTTTCGTAAGGTCAAACGGAAGAACAGTGAATGGGTAATCGGCGGAGGACTGGACCGGACCTTGGAACCTCAAGTAATGGACCTTTTGGCGCCGGCCACGGGACCGGCTACCCAGGAAAAACAATTAAGCTCATTTAATCGGAAGACGCGCCAACTGGCGCAGTTAACCCCGGTAGGACCCCGGCGTGGGGCTAATATAATTTGGAAGTTATTGGGTTGGTTGGCAATAATATTGGTGGCGGGGGTAATTGTAGTCCTGTTTTTAATTAAGCGGAAAAGGATTAGTGGCTTTTGGGTTGCTCCGGGTAAACAATGACCACTGGCGGTAAAATATTTATGGGAATAATAAAAACAGCTAATTGTTTTGATAATAATGAATTATTTTGGTAATTGAGCGGACAAAATTGCGAATGATATTTTTGTCGGCTGTTTTTTTAATTATTATCTAATCATCTCATTAACATTTATAAAGGAATGTTTAATCGTGGTTGACCATTGATCCAAATAGTGTTAAACTGAGTTTGTTTAGATTATCATTGGAGGGTAATAATGCATCCATATGCCGAATATGTCAATCCTAAGCTGGCTCGTCAATTGTATCAGATTTGTCTGGATAAAGTGTACGTCCGTGGCGAGGGATGCGAGTTATATGATAAGGAAGGCCATACGTATTTAGATTTTATTGCGGCTTACGGCGCCCTGCCGTTCGGTTTTAATCCGCCGGAGATTTGGGAAGCCATAACCGAAGTTCGGGACACTGCCGAACCGAGCTTTGTGCAACCGTCATATTTAGATGCTGCCGGTCTACTCGCCCAAAAACTAATCGCCATCGCGCCTCCGGGAATGGGGACGGTAACTTTTGCCAACAGTGGAGCGGAAGCGGTTGAAGCCGCATTTAAAGTGGCCCGGAAGTATACGCGCCGTTTGGGAATTTTAACAACCGACAACAGTTTTCACGGCAAAACACTCGGCGCTTTGTCGGCGACGGGCAAAGATTCTTATCAAAAGGGTTTCGGGGCTCCGGTAGCCGGATTCGACCGGATTCCTTATGGCGATGCGGAGGCTTTGGAAGCTGCTCTGCAGGCCAATCCGGAAAAATATGCCGCCTTGATTGTCGAACCTATTCAAGGTGAAGGCGGGATTATCCTTCCGCCGCCGGGATATCTTAAGACGGCTTTGGAACTTTGTCATCGCTTCGGGACCTTGTTAATCGCCGACGAGATTCAGGCGGGCCTGGGCCGTACCGGACGGTTTTTCGCCTGTGAGCATGATGAGATTACTCCGGACATCATGACTGTAGCCAAAGCGCTGGGTGGCGGTTTGATTCCGATTGGCGCCTGTATTGCGAAAGCGGAGGTCTATACCGACGACTTTGCCTTGAAACATTCCTCCACTTTTGCCGGTAATACCATTGCCTGCCGGGTAGGGCTCCGGGTACTGGACATGCTGACCCGGGATCATAACCGATTGTTAGATGAGATTGCGCGGAAAGGCCGTTATTTGCTGGGACGGTTACAAGAGATTCAGTGCCGCTATCCGCAGGTGATCGCGGCGGTACGGGGTCGCGGCTTGATGTTGGGTCTGGAGCTTGGGGTCACTAAGGGAAACATGCCCGATAGTTTGTTGGGGATCATGGCGGAGCAGGAATATTTATCGCCGATTGTCTCCAGTTATTTGTTGAATGTGGAAAGGCTTCGGGTGGCGCCAACCTTGAATGGGGCGTCGGTAATTCGTCTGGAACCGTCGTTAATCATCAGTGACAGCCAGTGTGAGTATGCCATGGCCGCGGTGGAACGGATGGCCGCCCGGCTCGCCGCGGGGAATACGGCGTCGTTTTTGGCGCATATAATCGGAGTGTCTAATTTGGCGGCCTCGCCGCGGCAAATTGTGCCGAAAAAAATTCCCCGGCCTTCGGATGACCCGGCGGAAGGGCGGTTCGCTTTTTTAGTGCATCCCTTGTATTTAAAAAATTATATTGAATTTGACGCCTCCTTAAAAAATTTTAGTGAGCAACAACTGGGCGAATTGGTGGGGCGTTGGAATGATTTGATAGAGCCGTTTGTCGCCGGGCAGACGCTAATTACCTCCAAAACCGGGCAAAAAGCTTACGGTGAATTTATTGTAATCAGCCGGACGTCGGAGGAGTTAATGCAATTGCCGAAAGAACAGGTGCTAAAAGAGTTGGAAGCCGCGGTGAAACTGGCAAAAGACCGGGGCGCCCGGATTGTCGGCTTGGGGGCTTATACATCGGTTGTTTCCAAAGGAGGCCGGGAGTTGCGCGATCTGGGAGTGGCGGTAACGACCGGAAACAGCTATACGGTCGCCGCTGCGGTGGAGGCCACGCTGGAAGCGGCCCGGCAGTTAAATATTCCGGTGGACCAAACTACGGCGGCGGTAGTAGGCGCGACCGGATCGATTGGGCGAGCGACAACCTTTTTGCTTGCGGAAGAGGTTAATGCCTTGATTTTAATCGGAAATCCCAACAACCAGCAGCACAGCCGCAGGCGGTTGATGAAGGTAACCGCCGAAATTTATCAACATTTAAATAAAACCGTGCGGCAAGGCGGGGCGATTGTTGATTTTGTCAAGCATCATCCCCGGATACCGGCTCCCGACGCGCCGCTTTCCGCGTATCAGGAATTTGCCGAAGCGGTAATCAATGAAAGTCCGGTTATCTATACGGTGGAGATTGGCAAGTATTTATCTCAGGCCGATTTGGTGGTTACCGCCACCAGTCAGGTGAATAGTTTGATTCAACCGGGAATGTTGAAATTTGGCGCGGTAGTTTGTGATGTGGCCCGTCCGGCGGATGTCAGCCTTGAAGTTAAAGAGGCCCGGCCCGATGTTTTGGTGATTGACGGCGGAGTGATAGCGGTTCCCGGCCAACCGGATTTGGGTTGGAATTTCGGGTTTGAACGAGGTCTGGCCTATGCCTGCATGTCGGAGACGATGATGTTGGCGTTGGAACATCGTTATGAGCACTTTAGTCTGGGAGTGGATATCACCGTCGATTCCATTCAGTATTTTCGGGATCTGGCAGCCAAGCATGGTTTTAAATTGGCCGGATTTCGCAGTTTTGACCGGCCTTTGGCTCCGGAAACTTATGCGGCGGTGCAAAAAGCGCGGGAGCGGCAACCGGTGTATCCGGCGATTGAGGTGGCTTTGAGCAGTTAAGGCTCTTTGTCGCCCAGGGGACCGAAACTGATAGCTTTCACCTTAGCCGGGTCGTTTAGTTTACGACCCGGTTTTCTTTATTTTTATAAATTACCTCATAAAAAATCCTCTAATGGTAAAACTAGCTATAAGCAAAATGATGAACCAAGTATGAGGTGATTTGGTGAAAGTGCTGATGTTGAGTTGGGAATTTCCGCCCAAAGTAATTGGGGGAATTGCCCGGCACGTGGCGGACCTTTCCAAAGCGTTAGTCAAAAACGGGTCCGAAGTGCATGTGATCACCTGTGGCGTGCCGGGCGTCCCGGAAACCGAAAGGGTTGACGGGGTGGCGGTCTATCGTGCGGCAATGAGTAACCCGGCGGCTCCGGATTTTTTAACCTGGGTGATGCAGTTAAATTTGAATCTGGTTGAGCAGGCCAACCGCCTGCGATATGAGGGGTTAAAATTTGACCTGGTCCATGCGCATGATTGGTTGGTCGCATATGCCGGAAAAAATTTAAAACATGCCTGGCGGATTCCGATGACAGCAACTATTCATGCGACGGAATACGGTCGTAATAATGGGCTCCACAATCAATTACAGCGCTATATTAGTGATGTGGAATGGTGGCTCGGTTACGAGGCCTGGCGGGTAATCTGCTGCAGTCAGTATATGCGGAGTGAATTGCAGCGCGTCTTTCAAATCCCCGATGATAAACTCCGGGTAATTGCCAATGGGGTCTACCCGGAAGAGTTCACCCGGACCGATTTGGAACCGGTCAAAATTCGCAGCCGCTATTGCGCTTGGGATGAAAAAATGCTT
>JASFQO010000344.1:0-4005 GCA_050115405.1 Bacillota bacterium | reverse complement strand
TGTCTAATTTTTTTTATTCGTTGTCCAATAGCTTCATAGTCAATAATCATGTTACCCCCACTTAATTTGCTATTTTTACTATACCAGGTTTATTAAAATTGATACATAAAGCTATTGATTAATATTAAGTTATACGAGCGCGAGTGTTTCATTCTGCCGGCAAATCACAGCAACGTGGATGTGCTGCTGACCGACCTATCGGTACCGCCCGGAGAACCTGGATCGTAGTTCTTTATAGAAAGGGGAAAAAGCGGAAAAATCCGCTTTTTTAATCCTCCTGTATATCCCCGCTTTGTTTGAAATTCCTCTTGATGTACTGTTTGATTTTTTCTTTCATGTCATTTCTCCTGCCTGATACAATCGACCAAATATGCCAGCCATACTCCGTCGTTCAGGCCTTGTTGGTAACAGAGTTCATTCTTACGGTTCTCCAGGATGTTCGCGGCTGATTCATAATTTTGGTAAAGTTCGGATTTTTCGGGGCCAAGACCCGTGATCAGTCGCTCCGTCTCCCGGGAAAGTTCTTCATGCAAACCGACATATTCCGGATCATGGCGGAAAATCGTTTCATAAAGTTCCAGGAGGCGTTTAGTCACGAAATTTTGAAATACTTTAGGCCAGGGTTTAAACATCGAACCCCTCCTCGTAAGATTTTGTATCCTCGGTCTCTCCGACCATCGTTTGGTCAGGTTGGTCAGAGAATTTTGGCATTAAATGATTTTTCTGAGTTAACAGCTCTTCCCTGCCAATAATTACTTCCACCATGATCGCCGCGCCCCATCGAAAACCGTATTCAAAGGAGGCGGTGACCTCAATTGAGTCCGCTTCACGACACAAATCCAAAATAGTTTCTAATTGTTCGCAATTCTCTTCCGTCAGTTTTTGTTGCCATTCCTTCCTAAGTTCGTCTATTTTTCGGTTGATTTGCCGATACTCAGGATTTTTGGGGGCGCTCATTTCTGCCGGCGAAATCCATCCGCCATACAAGGCTTCCAAAAAACTCCTCATCTTACGCCTTCCTTCGCCCGCTCACTCCTTGAAGGCTTTTGATTTTTTTCCATCCCTGCCAAAGTTTATTAATTTTGAAGTACATCAGCTACTTTTCATACCTAATCTTTATCCCGCAAATCCCACAAACGCCTTCCCGGGGGGCACTTGCATTAGGACGTAATAAGTGACGCGTTTGGCCTGGTCGTTATAGTAAGTGAAAAAGTGCAGCCCGACAACTTTCCCATAAGTAAGATCATCTTTGGCGCGGCTAACAATCTTTTGGGGTAAAGCCGCCCATAAAGCAGACGGGACGGGCTTATCATATAGTCCTTCAGGTATTACATACATCGTAGGATCTTCCAAACTATTGTCACCGACGGGGCCATTGTTTTCACAACGGTACAAATAAGGTATTTGGGACAGATGATCTTCCGCGTCTTTTCTGGTTTCAAAAAGCATACACGGTGTTTCAATGTTTTGGGGTTCTTCCCCCATGGCAATTATTGCATACATTTTTTTCTCCTTTGTTTTTTTATATTTTCTATTTTTAATGTTTCGCCTTTAAAAAAACATTTTTATTGCTTCCCTGGGAGTCAGCCGGCGGCTCTCCGTTCGCCGGCTTTTTCTGACCATTGCGCCATATTCGTTAATGGGATATAATAAATTTGGATTAAACAAAAAATGGTTATCGCTTAACTGGGCGTATTGGCCCTAGACTTGATTTCACGCTCCTTTCTTATGAGTTTATAGGGATGATGTCTTTTAATATTAGCTTGTTGACAGATTATTTTTTAAAAAAATTTGGAAAATTTAGGGTACTAAATTAATTATACGATATATACTTATTACATGTCAATAATAAATAGTAGTTATTTATCAATTTTGGATAGGGTGTGGTATTAATTTATAACTTAAAAGAAATTGGGAAACGGCTTAAAGAGATAAGAGGATCTTTACGGCAAGTTGATATTGCCAATGAATTTAAGGTTGATCGCTCTTACATAAGCAGTATTGAACAGGGTAGAGCTAAGCCTAGTCTGGAGTATTTAATATTTATCTCTACTAAGTTTAATGCTTCTTTGGATTGGATTTTAACAGGACAGACAGGCGCCAAAAAACTTCCGTCGTTTATCCCCGACGAAGAGTTAAGCCCTTATTTTGAAAAAATAAACAAATTGCTTGACGTTGAGGATAACGACAAAAAAAATATGAGAGGATGGATTATAATTCAATTACAAAAGGCTTTTCCGGAGATAGCGGAAGAGATAAATAAAGGGGACGATGAATCGGAAAGCGTTTGACCGGACAATACGGATAGGAGATAGGACATGATTAGTTCTTTTTTTATTAATAATTTTAAAAGTTTCACCCAAGCGGAAATGCCTTTAGCTCCCTTGACACTATTAATTGGCGCTAACGCGTCGGGAAAAAGCAACCTATTGGAGGCCATTCGTATTTTAGCTTGGCTGGCTAAAGGGAGCAGACTGGATGATTTGGAGAAAAGTCTCTTAAATGCCGATTCGTTAGTACGTGGTAAAGCTGGAGATTTATTTAAATTGCCAAGCCAAAGCTTGGAACTCGGCTGCCAAATTTACGGGGTCACCGAAGGATGGGATCGGTTGTCAATTGAAATCCGTTTATTCCATGATAATTTGGTCATTAATAATGAGCTGGTTTTCCAAAAAAATGAAGAGACTCCTTTATATCAGGTTGATAATGGATTAAGCCTGCATACAGAGGAAATCAGCGTTATGTATAATAATTTTAAAAAAGGCAGAAACAAGCCTCATATTACTTGTTCCAACCGACAGGCGATATTTTATCAATTGGAAACGCCGGGACGTTTTAATAATGAACATCTTAAAGCACAAAAGATCATTCCCATGGTAGTAAAGAATATTCGGGAAAATTTACGGAATGTGATTTTTCTAGACCCCCATCCCAGCGTCATGCGGGATTATTCTTACGCCAAAGATGATGAGATGAAGGAAAATGGCCAAAATTTATCAAGCGTCCTTTACAAACTCAGTCAAAGTGAGGTCCAAAAAGCAATGCTGCTGGGATTTATTCGTTCACTTCCGGAGCAGGACATTAAGGACATAAGTTTTATTGAGACTGATCGTAACGATGTGATGGTGCGCTTGATTGAGTTCTTTGGGAACCGAGATCGAAGTATGGATGCGCCATTGCTTTCAGATGGCACATTGAGAGTCTTGGCAGTGGGGGCGACGCTGTTAAGCGCACCGGAAGGTTCGTTGGTAATCATTGAAGAGATTGATAATGGAGTCCATCCCAGCCGTGCTCATAATTTAATCAAGCAAATCCGAGAAATTGTTAAGGAAAGAAAGCTCCAGGTTTTGTTATCTTCGCATAATCCGGCAATGTTGGACGCATTGCCCGACGATGCTTTAGGAGATGTGCTTTGTTGTTATCGCGATCTTCAGGAAGGTGACAGTCGAGTTACCCGTCTCCGGGATCTGGAATTATATCCGGAACTCGTGGCTCAAGGACCACTAGGTCGCTTAATGACTCAAAGGATATTGGACCGGTTCTTAAAAGATAAAACTACTGCTGAGCAGCGCAAACAAAATGCTTTAGACTGGTTACGCGATTTACAAGATGAGGTGTCTAAATGAGTAGTATTTGTATAATTGACACTTCGATTTTAGTTGAAATTCTCAACGTTCCCGGAAAAGCAGGTCAAAATTCAGAAGTTATTTCTGAACTTAAGACAAAAATTGAAGCGAAGGAATCATTATTTTTACCAATGGCCACGATTTTTGAAACAGGAAACCATATTGCGCAAAACGGTAATGGAGCAGAGCGACGGAAATGTGCAGAACAATTTGTCATCCAAGTGCAAAAGGCCTTAAACGGTGATTCTCCTTTCAAAGCTATTGATTTCCCGGAAAGAAGTCGGATGTTACAATGGCTTAAAGATTTTCCCGATTCCGCCATGAGGAAAAGTGGGCTCGGTGATTTGTCGATCATTTGTGATTTTTACAAAATATGCCT
>JASFQO010000343.1:0-4022 GCA_050115405.1 Bacillota bacterium | reverse complement strand
TGACTGTTAACTCGAGATTTTATATAATTTGGATCAAGGAGTTTTTAATTAAGGAGGATTACGGTGTATGTAGAATTGGAAGACGATGAACTGGTTTTGGGTGATTTTGGCGGTTGTTACTGGAAAAAGTCATTTTGGGGGTTCTATTCGCCAAGAATGGTCCATTTATGCATTACCTCCAAAAAATTTGTCTTTGAAGACACGGCGGCCAACCGCGTAACCCTGAAAGTCAACAAAATTGTCGCCATTAAGAAATGTTGGGTCGGATCACTAATCCTTATTTTACCAATAGGGATTAAAGTTAGGATGGAGGATGGGAGTACCTATAAGTTGGCGGTTCTCTTGCGCCGTGAAAAAATGGTAATCATGCGCAACGCCTGGCAAGCATAAAAGGCTAAAAATTCCCCACCACCTTTTTTTATCGCTTTCAGAATGGCCTCGTTATACCTATCCTTAAATAAGTCATCATGTTATAATAAAATCAAGATCAATACCAAGCGGGGTGAGACCGATAAATAAACCAATTCTAATCGCCGACGATAATGAAGGGATTGTGGATATCCTCGCCAACTATCTGCAAAAAGCCGGTTTTACTCCGGTGAAAGCCTACGACGGCGAAGCGGCCTTGCGGCAATTTGAAGCGACGGCGCCGCTTTTGGTCTTGCTGGATGTGATGATGCCTAAAAAGGACGGCTGGGAAGTCTGTCGGACTATTCGGCAGCGGTCGCAGACGCCGATTATCATGATTACCGCCAAGGGTGAAGACGCGGAGAAGATTATGGGGCTGGAAATCGGCGCCGACGATTATGTGGTCAAGCCGTTTAGCCCCGGGGAGATCGTGGCCCGGGTGAAAGCGGTGTTGCGGCGGATCGAGGTTCCGGAGGCCCAAAAACGGGACGTGCTGCGGGTCGGACCGCTCACGGTCAACCTGGCGGAATTCCGGGTTCAAATTGATCAGGAAATCATTAACCTGACCAAAAAAGAGGTGGAAATTTTATGGCTGTTGGCCGGTAACCCCAACAAGGTGTTCTCCCGGAACAATCTGTTGGACAGCATCTGGGGTTATGATTACTTTGGCGATGGCCGCACCGTGGATACCCATATCAAAAGATTGCGGGCTAAACTGAAATTACCGGCGGCCTACGGCTGGGATATCAAGACCGTCTGGGGAGTCGGGTATAAGTTTGAGGCGACCGATGCTTAAAAACCGGTTAGTCGCTAAAATTTCAGTCGGTTATCTGGTAATTGCCCTGGTCGCGCTGTTGATTGTCGGCAGTTTCTTTATCAAGCTCTTTCAAGACTATTCTTATCAGGAAAAAGCCACCAATATGCTCAGCCACGCCCGGGAAATCACCAAAATCAGCGGAACGTATCTGGACGCTACCGGCCTCAACGCGTCGGATGGCAGTGTGCTGGAACTGTTGGACTCCTTTACCAATGCCCGGGTCTGGATCGTCGCTTCTAACGGCGACGTACTCTATATGTCGCGACGACGGCGGCGCCGCGACGGCAGCGGCCCGCATTATGGCCGGAGCCCTCATTTAGGTATCGCCGCCAATGCGGACCGAGACTTGATCAAAACCGTCCTGCAAGGCCGGGAAGTGGTCCGCAAGGGATATAGTAATTTCTATCGGGAGCCGATGCTGATGGTCGGGACCCCTATTTATACCGGGGCGGGACAGATTCGCGGCGCGGTTTTCCTGCATGCGCCGCGAATTGGAATTACCGCGGTGCTGCACCGGGCTTATCGAATTTTGGGGATCGCTAGTTTGGCGGTGATCGTCCTGATTGGGATTATGGGGGTGTTTTACTCGCGCCGAATTACCCAACCTTTGCAACGAATGAATCGGATCGCCTTGGAGATGGCGGAGGGCAATTATGCGGTCCGGACTAATATCAAGCTCAGTGACGAAGTCGGTCAATTAAGCCGTTCGATTGATTATTTAGCGGCCAAGCTGGGCGACACCATCAGTGAATTGGAGCGTCTGGAACAGATGCGTAAAGACTTGATTTCCAATGTCTCGCATGAATTCCGCACTCCTCTGACTTTAATCCGGGGGGCGGCGGAAACGCTGATTGACGGCGTCGCCCCGGATGAACGGGCGGTCCGGCAACAGTATCAACGGATCCTGCAAGAGACCGGGGGTTTGGAAAGGTTGGTCAATGACCTGTTGGACCTCAGCCGGATTCAGGCGGGTAAGTTCGATTTGCACCCGGAAGAGCTGGACCTGACGGCGTTGGTAACGGAAGCGGGCGCCAATTTGCAATCAATTGCCGCCCGGAAAAAGATCAGTATTGTCACTGATATCGCCACTCCGCTGCCGCCGTTAACCGGGGACTATTACCGGTTACGCCAGGTACTGGTGATTTTTTTAGATAACGCCATCAAGTATTCCGAAGCCGGCACGCAAATCGTCATCACGTTGCGGATGACCGATCAAACGGCTTTCATTACCATTAAAGATCAGGGAATCGGGATCCCCCCGGCGGAGCTTCAGTATATCTGGGAACGTTTTTACAAGGTTGATAAAGTCAGGGGCAAAAGCGGCTCCGGAGCCGGCTTGGGACTGACGATCGCCAAATATTTAATTGAGGCGCACCACGGCCGGGTAACGGTGGAAAGCGAGTTGGGCCGCGGGACGACGGTAGAAATCGCTCTGCCGTTTCAATCATGCTCCGCATGGGCTCCCAACACGATGATTACCGCCAAAAAGGTGGCCAACAACATCACACTGTCGGGAAATCTTCCGGGACCGCCCGGCCTGTGACGACGTCTCCCGGGACCACCCGGTCCGCCCGGCCTCTTATGGTAGCTGAGCGTGTCGGCCAACTGCAGCTTACTGAAATCAAGGACGTACTGGTCATTTGTAAGTGACGTTGCGCCGGCGGCGGTCCCGCTTGGCGCCGCGCTTTCGCTGGCAAAACTCAAACCGGAGATGAGTCCCGTCAGTATGGCCAGGATTAAAAAGAATACGCCGGTTTTCCGCATTAACCTTACCTCCTTTTCTAAAATATGCCGGTAGTATGTTATTTTTTATTATAAAACGCGATTGTGTCTGTTTTGTGACGGGATGAGGAGGTTTTTCATTTGTAAGTATAGGATAACTATACTTTTTTTATTGCTTTTTTTATACTTTGACGCAGTGTGTTTTCGCAATAGTCCTGGTATAATAAGAATATATGTTAATAAAGTGATTTCTAAATAATGTATGAATATGATCGTGTTTAAGTGGGAATTATTTATTTAGTAATCGATATACTTTTAGGAAATAAAGCTTAACTAATCAAACCATTGTCAATAATTGGCATATTATAATGTCCGCCAAGGCCGCTGTAAAGTTTACCGGGAACACCTTCAAATTTTGACTAGCTTGGACCGGGAGGTTTTCATGAGGGAGCAGACATTCAATGAGATTGAAGCAATGAAACAGGAATTGTTACAGATGGGCTATTACCAATTTCAAGTTGATAGTTTGGTGCGGGAGGTAGTCCATACTACCCAACTGAGACAATTGTCCACTGGCGCTTTGGAACAATTGGCGGCGGCGTTGAAAAATCATCTGGCCTTTGCCCGAAAATGTCATGGTCAATAAGGTGTTTTTTGACGTCTCCGCCTGCGCCAAGCCAGGGATGACTGGGCGCTGTGCATTAATCAATAATTAGTACATTAATATATACAATATAAGACGTTATACTCTAAAAGATATTGATTTCTAAATAATATATTCTTAATTCCCACTTAAATGCAATAATTTTCTATACGTTATTTAGGAATTAGTTTACTAATTAGTTAAAACTCGCTATGGCGGGTTTTTTTTATATATATTTACATGAGATGTTCACTAAATGGACACAGAGTCATTTTATAGTAGGTTTGAGGGAAAATTGATAGCAAAAATTTACACTCAAGAGTTTGTGCCGCGAAGCAAGGCATGAACGTTAAAGGGGCAAGGCGGATTTCAGTTGACAGTTAAAACCATTTTTTATACCTTTTTGCGCCGTAGCACGGCAGGAACGTTAGT
>JASFQO010000342.1:0-4043 GCA_050115405.1 Bacillota bacterium | reverse complement strand
CCATAAATTTCAAATTTTACCTCATCACCATATGGATAAAGTCCAATATGAAGTTCCCGGGGCGAGTCAATGATTTTAAAAGGCCTCGGCCAGACAAGATTTTTAATACAAGTTACTCTGCTTCTCCCGGCCAGATCTCCGGCGGCTCTTGACATCTCGACATAAACCGCGGCGGGCAATACCTTGGCGCCACCCAGTACATGATCCCTAAGATAAAACTCTTCCCCGGTCAAACGGGTGGTGAATTTTTGTTCGGCCAAGGTTGAAGTGTTTTGCTCAATTAACGGATGGAGCCGCAACCCCTCACTCGGATCTTGAACCTTGCGATTCTTCTCTTCAGGTATCCAATATCTGCTGGTTATAAAAGGATAGGCGGGCATTGAAATACGTCGGCAACCGTCGCCTTCATACAACCTCGTCCAGTCGAGTTCGCCGCCTTTTACATAGAAATCCGCCAGAAGCAACAGTTTTTTCCGGTATTCTCCCGCCTCCAGATGCCAATCATGTAATTCCGCTATCAACTGCAACGTCCGGTTAGCGAAAGAACTTTTTAACTTAGGCGTTTTCGACTTAATGTTATTAAAGATGCCCCCTTCAACTTGGCCCTTCTCTCTAAAAACCCGGATTTTTTGGAGCAATTCCGCTAAGCCGTCGGCAACAATCGCTGCCCGAACCGGGAAATGGCTCCTCCCCGCATTTAACGTAAAAGAAACATCTTTAACCGCATGCGCGTACCCATCTTTGGCCAACCAGATCTCCAATTGCTTCAGCTTTTCCTGTAAGGCGGCGGCAGATTTGGCGGAAAGTGCGAAGAGATAATAAGGCCGCTCAACCTTTTGACCCCCGGTTCTTTCTTCAACTTCACGGGCTTCTTCAATAACCAAATGGACGTTCGTACCGCTAAACCCAAAGGAACTGATGGCGGCTCGTCTGGGCAGTCCCGCTTTGGTTCCCCAATGCGCTAAACTTTCACTGATATAAAAAGGGCTATCTTTCAATTGAAGATGTTGATTTACCTTTTGCAGGTTAAGAGAAGGCACCAACTTTTGGTGCTTCAGGCACAATACTATTTTGAGCAGCCCGGCAATGCCGGCGGCCGCTAAAGCATGTCCGATATTGGTTTTGACCGAACCGATTGCACAGAACCGGTTTTGGTCGGTATACTTTCTGAATGCGGCAGTCAAGGCCTCAAGCTCAATCGGGTCCCCCAGTTTGGTCCCGGTGCCGTGGGCCTCTATATAACTGATCGTTTGCGGGTCAATCCGATACTGTTCATAAACCGTCTGTTCCAACTCGCTTTGCGCTAGGGCGCTGGGAGCCGTAATCCCATTGGTCCTTCCGTCCTGGTTAATTCCCGAACCTTTGATTACCGCATAAATATGATCTTGGTCCCGAATCGCGTCTTGAAGCGATTTTAAAACAATTGCCCCCACTCCTTCACCCGGAACAAAACCATTCGCACTGTCGTCGAAGGTTTTACACTGACCGTCCGGGGACAGCATGCCGCTCTGGCCGGCCAAAAGATGAAACCGCGGGGTAGTCAGCACCGCAACGCCGCCTGCAATCGCCAGATCGCTAGAACCACTGCGTATACTGTCGCATGCCAGGTGTATCGCCACCAAGGAAGAGGAACAAGCGGTATTAATCGCCATACTGGGTCCTTTCAAGTTAAGAAAATACGATATCCGCGCCGCCAGAATGGAGTCGTCGTTCCCCATGAAAGAATAAGCTTCGTGCGCCACCCGCTTCCCCGACATGTTTAAGGCGTAGTCCCCGGGCCCGCATCCTACAAAAACTCCACATTTCCGATCGTCCATGTCCCGTTCCGAATAACCGGCGTCTTCGATTGCCTTCCAGGCTTCCATAAGAAATAATCTTTGCTGGGGATCCATCATTTCCGCCTCGCGAGGAGAAATGTTGAAAAACATCGGGTCGAATTGATCGTAGTTCTCCAAATGACCCATCCATTTCACCTTCTCATTTGCTCCGGATTTATTCCCGGGAATGGTCAGCGCTTCTTGAGCCCAACGTTGGACAACTTTGATCGAGTTTTTACCATTGGATAGATTATCCCAGTATGAATTTAAATCCCGGGCGCCCGGAAATTGCCCCGACACCCCGATAATTGCAATATCCTGTGCCGCGACGGCCTTATTTTCCGGATCAAGCATAACAACCGCAGTCCCGTTTGGTCCGTTCGAATCAGTAAACCTGTCTGCGGAAAAACCGGGAATCGTCTGAGAAAAAGCGCCCCGAGCCGGATACTCGTTTATCGCTGGCGCTTCGGTCGGGCATCCGGCATCGAAAACCGGAGTCACCAACGGGACCGAATCAATCGTTTCCGTTGCATGCGGCGGAACAAACTGATGGCCATATTGGTCCATAATCATCTCGCTCAGCTTTTTGATAGTGGAATAGTTAAACATATCCGTGGTCTTTAAATTTAAATTGAGTTGCTCATTAATCCGGTTCACAATTTCTACCGCCAACACCGAATCCATCCCAAAATCGGTATAGGGACTGTTGAGGTCAAAGGCTTCCTTCTCCACCTGTAAGACATCAGCCAGGCTTTCCGTAATTTTCAACTCAAGATACTCCCTGGTCCGGCCCGGGGCTTTAGCCGCTGGATCTCCCGGCTTCCCAACCGAATTACCATTTTCCGGCCTCTTCGCTATCGCGACTTGCTGAGCGTCAGCTTTCAAACTGGCGTTTCGTCCCGCTTCTTGTAGTGTTTCAATTGTCTCCGCCGCGGCTATCAAGCCATTGCTTTCCGCAATGATCACCTTTTGACCCGACCCATTTTGACCCAAAAGAGCCACCCGTACAAATCCATTTCGCTTTAGCGCTTGTTCCCACATTGGCGGACTCAGCAAGGGCGCTCCCTTGATTCGCAACTCCGCATCGTCAAAAAGCCACCAGCCGTCCAACAATCCGAAGGTAAGCGTCGTGAAATCATGAACATCCGTCGCTTCATTGATAATCAGCAACCCATGGGTTTTCAAAAGCTTTTTACAGTTCGTCAAGGTATTGGTGATATTGCGCGTAGCATGCAACACATTGGTCGCCACGACGACGTCAAATTCTCCGGGAACATATCCTTGTTTTTCCGGCTGATTCTCAATATCTAAAACTCTGAATTCAACAAAGGGATTGGCCGCGCCATACTGTCTCCTGCCATATTGGATAAATCCAAGGGAGATATCGGTATACACATAAGCGACATTCTTTCCGTAAGGCCGGAGGGCATCAAAAACAGCCGCGCTGGTTCCACCGGTTCCGGCTCCCACTTCCAGAATGCTAATCTTTTGATTAGCGGCAAGATCCGCCAATCTTTCCTTTAAAAATCCCAGCAAACTCCAGACTACGAGCTGGTTATAATAATCGGTAAACTTATTGCCGCGATAGATTTTTTCCACCAGTTCCATGGAGGAATCAGGAAAAATAATATCGGTTGCCGGAACCTCACCTTGAAGAATTTCCGGATAACGTTGCAGGCACGTCCAGATTAAACGTACATGTTCCGCGACTTCCGGATAACTTGAAATCAGTTTGCGTTTTAGCGTTTCCAATTGTTGAGCGTTTTCATTCCTGAGCGCCGCGTCTGTTATCCGGTTGGTGGTTAATATGTTGGTTCCGGATATTTGAATCCATTCCGCCGCGGCCAGGATCTGCAACAACGCATCCAATAATCCGGTATACTTGGAGATTATCCCCAGCCGTGTTTGTAAAGCCTGTTTTTCGTACCGTTCCCCTTCGTGAAGCAATACTCCCATTTCATTGAAAGCTTTCAGTAATAATTGCCTTCCCAATCCTGTCAGTCCGTCAAACGAGGCGTGAAATCTCTCGCTTGCGGCGGCGTCAATGACGGGAGCCGCGTTTCGGTTCAGGATCTTCCGAAACAGGGAGGGAATTTGTTGGGGACTTAATTCAATTGTGTGACTGCGGTCGATTCCCAGGCTCTCTAAAACAGGTTCGCTCGCCTTCAGGGCGATCACCTGTTGAATGGAGTTTCCCAGCGCCCGTTTGATCGCTTCCATTCCCCG
>JASFQO010000341.1:0-4050 GCA_050115405.1 Bacillota bacterium | reverse complement strand
GGGATACAAATAAGAGACAATCGCCGCCGGGAAAAAATGGGTGGAAACGATGGCGTGGGGCCGGTACTCCCTGACTAAATCCCGATATTTTTTCAACCCAATCAAGATCTCGGATTTTTGCGTCGGCGAGTTGGGACGATCCACCATTTGATAAAGCAATTTGTAAACTGATGGAGTACGTTTGGTCATTAAATAATATGTTTCTTCAACCCATCGGCTGAACCGGGGCGACGCATAACGTAAAAAGTCAACATGCCGGGCTTCGCCGTCACAACGTCCGGCATAGGCCTGGCAGAGAGCTTCACCGGCTTTGAGATGTCCGGCGCCAATCGCCGCCGAGAGGACTAATAAACGGGGTTTTCGCATCGTACCTCCTGGATTTGTAACAACAAAAACCCCGCCTTGCCGTTACGCTGAATGTTACCTGAACCTGCACAAGCAGGTGGGTACCCTCCTACAGATCTCACGTTTCCGCGCCGCGGCGGCTTACACTCCTTAGGTAGAGAAAAGGTTCCCAAGGTATTAGTGTTGGTTCATAACACGTTCAGCTTGATGACGCACAAAGCAGAGTTTGGTGTTAATTATCCCTTAAATCAATATTACCACAGCTTAACCAAATATTCAAGTTTTCCGGCTAAAAAATCAGCCGTCAACTTTAATGGCTAATTCTTTCAGTTGCCGCGGCGCTACTTTTGAAGGCGCGTTGGACATTAAACAGGTGGCGCTGGCGGTTTTTGGAAACGCGATCACGTCGCGGATCGATTTACTGCCGGTCAGCAGCATTATCAGACGGTCCAGCCCGAACGCAATCCCGCCGTGCGGCGGGGCGCCATATTCGAAAGCATCAAGCATAAACCCAAATTTTTCGTAAGCTTCTTCAAGGGTCATCCCAATAACTTTAAAGATCTTCTCCTGGAGCCGGCGTTGGGAAATCCGGATACTGCCGCCGCCAAGCTCCATTCCGTTTAAGACCAGGTCATACGAGTCGGAACGGACTTTGCCCGGCGCGGTATCCAAGAGGGGGATATCCTCGTTCTTCGGGGCGGTAAACATATGATGCATCGCTATATAACGTTTTTCCGTTTCATCGTATTCCAACAAAGGGAAGTTAACCACCCATAGCAATTTAAACTCAGCTTCATTAATCAACCGCAAGCGGCGGCCGAATTCCAACCGGACTTGGCCCATCGCCGTTTGCGCCACTGCCGGTTTATCGGCAATCAATAAGATCAAGTCGCCGGTCTGCGCGCCAAACCTGGCCACAATTTGCGTCAATTCGGCCTCGCTGAAAAATTTGGCGATGGGCGACTTGATACCGTCCGCACTTAATACCAGATAGGCCAGGCCTTTCGCGCCGTAAGTATTGGCTAATGGCGATAATTCATCCAATTGGCCGCGGGTATAATTGGCGCAGCCCGGTACGCATATTCCCACCACTTTACCGCCGTGGGCGACGACCGTATTAAAGACTTTAAAACCGCAATTAGCCACTAAATCGGAGATTTCCACCAATTCCAACCCGAAGCGTACATCCGGCTTATCCGACCCAAAACGGGCCATGGCTTCCTCATACTCCATCCTGGGCAACGGCAGTTCCACTTTGACGCCGATGGTCTCCCCAAAAACCCGGGCCATTAACTCTTCCATCAGTCCCAATAACAGTTCCTGATTGAGGAAGGACATCTCAATATCAATTTGGGTGAACTCCGGTTGCCGGTCGGCCCGTAAATCTTCATCCCGGAAACAGCGGGCAATTTGAAAATATTTTTCAAACCCGCTTACCATTAAAAGTTGTTTAAAAATCTGCGGCGATTGAGGCAACGCAAAGAAAGTCCCCGGATTAACCCGGCTCGGCACCAAATAATCCCGGGCGCCTTCGGGCGTGCTTTTATTTAAAATCGGGGTTTCAATCTCCAAAAACCCTTTGGAATCCAAGAAATCGCGGACCAGCTTCACCACCCGGTGCCGCAAGATAATATTGCGTTGCATTTCCGGACGGCGCAGGTCCAAATAACGATAACGCAACCGCACGGTTTCATCGGCGTCAATATTCTCAGCTATGTAAATCGGAGGAGTTTTCGCCTCGCTTAAAATATCCAGTTGCATCCCTAAAACCTCAATCTCGCCCGTCGCGAGATTGGGATTAATCGCAGCTTCCGTCCTGACGCTGACTTTACCTTTAATGGCAGCCACATATTCATTGCGCAGCTTATCCGCCACCTCAAAGGCAGCTTGATTAATCTCCGGATTAAAGACCACCTGGACCAGACCGGAACGGTCCCGCAAGTCCACGAAGATTAACCCGCCATGGTCACGGCGCCGCTGTACCCAGCCATTTAAAACCACTTCTCTCCCGGCCTGGGCCTTTCTCAGCTCACCACAGCAAATAGTTCGAATCGCAAAATCCACACTAACTCCCCCTGCCTGTATATAAACTTATAAATAGCGGCGCAAATATTGATCGATCGCCTCAAATTCAAATGTAATCATCTCCTGGGTACTCGCAGCCAACCGGCGGATTAAAATCTGCCGGTTGGCCAGTTCCGTCTCTCCGACAATCCCCACTAACGAGGCGCCAAATTTATCCGCCAATTTCATCTGGGCCTTCAGGCTACGTCCCTGCCAATCGGACGCGACAGTCCAGCCGGCTTCCCGGAGCCGGATACACAAAGGAAAAATCGCCAATTGCGCCGCTTCACCCAATGGAGCCAAATACAATTGCGGACGGCAGGCCACTTTCGGAAGAAGCTGCCGGGCTTCCAACACCAGCAACAGACGTTCCATCCCGGCTGCAAAACCGATTCCGGGAGTTGGCGGGCCGCCGCATTCCGCTACCAAGCCGTCATAGCGGCCTCCGCCGCACAAGGCGTTTTGGGCCCCCAGGTCACCGGCTAAAATCTCAAAGACCGTCTTGGTATAATAATCAAATCCCCGCACTAATCTGGGGTTGAGCCGATATTGAATCCCGGCCGCCTCCAACAGGCCGCATAATTTCCGAAAATGGGCGCCGCAGTCTTCACAAAGGGTTGCGGTGATTAACGGGACATCGGCCGTTATTTGCCGACATATTTCATTTTTACAGTCCAACAGACGCAAAGGATTTCGTTCCAGGCGACGTTGACAATTCGGACATAACCGGTCGGCCTTGGCCTGTAAATGGGCGATTAATTTTTCGCGGTAGACCGGCCGACATTCGGGACACCCGATCGTATTCAAATTAACGTCCAGATCGGTAATGCCCAGGCGCCGGTAAAAATTAACCGCCAAACAGATAATTTCGGCGTCAATCCGCGGGTCGGCGCTTCCTAAAGCTTCACAACCGAATTGGGTAAATTGCCGGAACCGGCCGGCCTGGGGCGCTTCACAACGAAACATCGGACCGTAATAGTAGAGTTTGCTGACCCCGCCCGCCCCGGCCAAGTTATGTTCCAAATAGGCGCGGACGATCGAAGCGGTACCTTCGGGCCGCAGGGTCAGACTCCGGTCGCCCCGATCCGCGAAAGTAAACATCTCTTTCTCGACAATATCGGTAGTTTCACCGATCCCGCGTTGAAATAATTCGGTATGTTCAAAAATTGGCGTCCGTACCTCGCCATAACCGTACTCTTTGAAAATTCCCCGGACCAGGTCTTCCAGGTAACGCCAGTTGGCGGCTGCTTCCGGCAGTAAATCATAAGTACCTTTCGGAGCATTTACTTTCATCAACCGTAACCCCTTTTAAAAAAATATTAGGACGCGGAAGGCGAATTTTCGCCCTCCGCGTTCAATTGAGCGTCGGTAAGCTTCGCGAAGCATAATCGCGGCCCCATAAATTAAAACCTCATCAATTATTATTTTGTTGCCGCTTTGGCCGGGATCGGCGCGGCGGAAGTTTGCGGTTTGGCATTTTTCTTTTCCATCTCTTGCTGATATTTTTTCAGCTCTGCTTCTTCCTTGACCTTCAATTTGGCGACAATCGCCTCTTCTTTAGCCGCCGCCTCCGTCATTTTCCACTCGGTAAACAACTGCTGCAACTGCTGATGGATATTGGTTTCCTCAGCGTGTTTAGTG
>JASFQO010000340.1:0-4051 GCA_050115405.1 Bacillota bacterium | reverse complement strand
ATAACTTCAGACACGAAAAATTCCATTGAAAAAGAGTTGCATTATAAAGGGACTTTTAAAATCAACTCAAAAGCGGTTAAGGTTAGACCGGATGATAATTTAAAACAGATTGCCGCTAAAATCAATCAAACGGCGGGTGGCAATGTTGCCGCCTCAATTGTCCAAGTTGCAAACGGTAAATTTCAGTTGGTTCTAGCCAGTAAAAATATGGGCGCAGGCGATAAAATTACTTTGAAGGACGGCGGGATCGGACGCGGCGTACTCACCAATTTGGGCATTTTAACTTGGAAAGATAAAATTAAAAATGAAGTTCAGGCGGCGGACGATGCCGTGATTACCGTCAACGGAGTCAAGATTCAAAGGCCTACCAACCAAATTGACGATGCCATCGCCAATGTGACTTTGAATCTTAAAAAAGAAAATACCGGGACGAAGCTGACGATCGACATTGACCGGGAAAAGATTCTGGCCGCCGCCCGGACTTTTGTGGAAAAGTACAACGGTCTAATGGAATATGTCAATCAAAATAGCGGTTATGCCGCCGTCGGATCGTCGGCGGCGTTTGGCAGTTCGACTTTGATGCAAATTCAAAGCGAGTTGCGCCGCACGTTGCAACCACAGGTGAGCGGAGTCGCGGCTGACGTTAGTCTGCTGGAACTAGTCGGCATCAAAGGCAAATCCGGTATTGACGGCGCTAAGTCCGGGCAGTTGGAGTTGGATGAAAAGTTGTTTCGGGCCAAACTTGATAAACATTACGACGATATCGCCAAAGTATTTGGCGCCACCGATTCCAACGGCGTTTTTAAACAAATGTATGACGTGTTGTTTAATATGACCGGGACTGCCGGGTTAGTTGATAATAAAATTAAAACTACGAACCGGGAAATGACCGAATTAAACAAGCAAATTACCACAATGGGAGAACGGCTGGGCGCCAAGGAACAAGCTTATTATAAGAAATTCAATACCATGGAGCAGACTTTACTAAAGTTGAAAAATCAGCAAAAATGGTTGGCGGCGCAGTTAACTACAGTTAACATTAACAATAATACTCAAAAATCCAAAGAGGGGGCGTTTTAATGTTTGCAAATGGCTATGAACGGTATCGTCAGGTCCAGTTGGAGACAGCGTCCCCAATTGAATTAATTGTGAAACTTTATGACGGGGCGATCCGTTTTGTGGTAATGAGCGAAAAAGCGTTGGTTAAAAAGGATTATAATGCGGCTAATACGTGGCTATTGCGCGCTCAGGATATTATTGACGAATTAAATTATAATTTGAATATGGATACCGGGGAAATTGCCCAAAATTTACGTGATTTATATCTTTATTTTAATAAAACATTGATGGAGGCCAATGTCAAAAAAGACAGCCGCAATTTAAAAACTATTATCGAAATGCTAACTTCTTTGCGGGACGCCTGGACCCGGATTGGCTTGGAACAACGGCGTTCCGCCACTGAAAAGCAGGTTTTAACCGGGATTTAATCAGAAAGAAGGAAAGGACTGTGCACTTTAAAAATGGAACAGCCCTTGAGTTTTGACGCCGCATTGCAAAGGTTGGATTGTTGTTATGAACAAATGTTACCGCTAATCGGCGCCGACGATGCGGATCCGGACCAATTAGCCGCCTTAGTTGCTGAAACAACCGCCTTGTTTGCAAAAGTAGCCGGGGAAATGGAAAAAGGAACTTTAAGCGGCGAACGCCGAATTCAGTTGACCAGGTTGGCGGACCGCTTGCAACTGGTGATTACTGCGGTTCAAATGGCTAAAAAACAAATTTATGAGGCGCTGGTGGAGTTGAAAACCGCCAAGCAGGCCATTAATTCTTATCGTCCTCCGGCAGTGGGGATGGGTTATACCGAAGGAAAATTTTTGGATCAAAAAAAATAAGGGCAGAGCGCCCTTTTTTTATATGGGTTTTAAATGGACATTTTCAAGCCGGGAGGGCTGCAATCCGTAGGATTTGTCCAACTGGATCGCCATCAGGAATAATAACAAGGAGTTTTATTTTTAAGCCAGAAATGATAAATTAATTATATAGTAACTTTTTAAACCAATTCACTCGTACTTTCTCTTTTGTAAAAAGTGAAGAAACAAAAGGGTAAGTTCCAAGAAGTTACTTAATTTGTAATTGATAATGGAGGAAATTTTGATGTATCCTTTGAAATTTGAACCCCTATTTAAAGATTATTTATGGGGGGGGCGCAATTTGGACCGGTTCGGTAAAAAACTGCCGGATAATCAGATTGCGGCGGAAAGCTGGGAAGTGTCCTGTCATCCCGCAGGGCCGAGCGTGATTGCCAACGGCGCATTTGCCGGGATGAGTTTGGCGGACTTGATTAAATGTTATCCGACTGAGATTTTAGGCAGCGCGGTACTTTTAAAATACGGGACGAAATTTCCGCTACTGGTGAAGTTGATTGATGCCAATCAGCAATTATCGGTTCAGGTCCATCCGGATGACGCCTATGCCTTGGCGCATGAGGACGATTTCGGTAAACATGAAATCTGGTACATTTTAGCAGCCAAACCTGGCGCGCAAATTATCTACGGTATGGTCCCGGGGACTACGAAAACGGAATTTGCCCGCTGTCTTGAGAGGGGAGAGGTCGAATCATGTCTTAATTATCAACCGGTAACCGCCGGCGATGTGATTGATATCCCGCCCGGAACGGTGCATGCTTTGGGCGCGGGACTTATTTTGGCGGAAATTCAACAAAATTCCAATGCTACTTATCGGGTATTTGACTACAACCGGGTCGACGCCACCGGTAAACCGCGTCCCCTCCATATTCAGAAAGCCTTGGAAGTAATTGATTTTTCAGATGCAACCCTCCCCCGGCAATTCAGCAATCAACCGCTGCTTAACGAAAGTCCAACGACTGCCCAAACTACCTTAACGCAAAATTTTCATTTTCGGGTCGATTGGGCGCAAATTACCGGAGAAATCAGGGAGAGAAGCGGAGGCGACCGGTTCTATATCTATACCGTATTGAGCGGCGCCGGCTCTCTCATCTGGGCCGGGGAACAAATTGGGATTAAACAGGGAGATTCGCTATTGATCCCGGCTACGTTGGGTGAATACCGGCTAAAGGGACCGATCACGGTTTTAAAGTCGTATGCTACCAGTAAGATGAAGATTATTGGAGTTGGGATTGGTATTTTATAGGTGTTTTGATTAAATTCTAGAAATTATTGCCATTTTCAGCAGGAAACTTGGCAACCGTGGCGAATTGATGAATTATCGTCAATTTTGGTAATAAAGACAATAATAATATTAAGTATTTAATTATTGTAATATTTAAGGCGGTGAATTATTTGAATTTTCGAAATTACATGGAAGATGTCGTCCGCGAAGTGTATGCGGAAATGATCCGGCTTAATCCCCAATATTGCAGTTGTGAGCGGTGTAAACTGGATACGATGCTAATCGCTTTAAAACATTTAAAAGGAATGTATGCGGCAAGCCTAGAGGGAGAAATTTTTACCAAGTTATCGCGCGATGACCGTCAAATCAGGACCGACGCCTTAATAGTCCTGATGGAAGCCGCGGAACAGGTTGCTAAAAATCCGAACCATCAATCCGATCCGACCGCCTGGAATCAGTAATCACCCGTTCCTTTATGGTTACTTTCGATAAACCTCACATTCCCCATTATGATAATGAATGCAGGAGTCACATCCTGCATCTTCCACTTCCATGCTTCCTAATTCCATACTATCGATTTTGGTGGTTTGGATGGGTTCGTAGCCGCTACATTCCTGGACGCCGGCGCAATTATCCGCTTTAGGCTGTTTACGCTTAAGCATGTTTCACCTCAAAAAGTTGGTCTTAATAGTCCTCGGGGCTTTTTGGTCGGGGTGGAGCGTCAATCCTGAACTTATTTTTCCCGTATTTAAGAAAAATATTTATTTATGGTGACTATTTAGGTAGGGTATAACGAGGCCACCCGCTTGCGCTGAAAAAGGTGGTGGGGAGACTTGCCGGATTGGCTGATGCGCCGTGAAAAGCCGCACATTGCGGCGTCACTTAAACTGAATGAAAAATG
>JASFQO010000339.1:0-4059 GCA_050115405.1 Bacillota bacterium | reverse complement strand
ATTAAACATACCCAGCATCTTGGTGAGCGGCGGGCCGATGTTGGCCGGGAGGTATCAAGGTCAAGACATCAGCGTCAGCACGGTCGGCGAATACCAGGGGAAGTTGGCTGCCGGGAAAGTCGGACTGGCCCAACTGCAGGCCATGGAGGACTGCGCTTGTCCTACCTGGGGTTCATGCGCCGGGATGTTTACCGCCAACACGATGAACTGTATGGCGGAAGCCCTCGGGATGGCGTTAAGCGGCAACGGCACGATTCCGGCGGTTTATTCGGAAAGAATTCGTCTGGCGAAGGAAACCGGCCAACGGATTATGGATTTGGTGCGCCAAGAGATTAAACCGTTAGACATTATGAGACTAAATTCGTTTTATAATGCAATCGCCACGGATATGGCACTGGGCGGTTCGACCAATACCGTGCTGCATCTTCCGGCGATTGCGTATGAAGCAGGTTTGAAACTGGATTTGGATGTTTTTAATGAAATTAGTGACAAAACCCCTCATTTATGCAATATGAGTCCCGCGGGCCCTCACCATTTGCAAGATTTACATGAGGCCGGCGGTGTCCGGGCGGTGATGCGCGAACTTAGCAAAAAGGGGTTGATATTTACTGACGCCTTTACCGTATCCGGCCAAACGATAGGTGAAAATATCGCCGCTGCGGAGATCCGGCGTTCTGACGTCATCAAGACAGTGAGCGACCCGTGGCATGAAACGGGTGGGATCGCCGTTTTACGGGGAAATTTAGCGCCGCAGGGCGCGGTGGTGAAAAGGACGGCCGTCGCTCGGGAGATGTGGCGTCATCAAGGGCCGGCTCGCGTGTTTGACCGCGAAGAAGACGCTCAGGAAGCCATTTTTAATCATGAGATTAAAAAGGGTGATGTAGTGGTGATTCGTTATGAAGGGCCCAAAGGCGGCCCGGGGATGCGGGAAATGCTAATCGCCACTTCAGCCTTGGTGGGACTGGGGTTGGATAAGGATGTGGCGATCATTACCGACGGCCGGTTTTCCGGGGCGACCCAAGGGCCGGCGATCGGGCATATTTCTCCGGAAGCGGTCGAGGGAGGACCAATTGCGCTCATTAAAGATGGCGATCTGATTGACATTGATATTTTCCAAAAGAAATTGCAAGTCCGGATTACCGAGGAAGAAATGGAGTTAAGAAAGCGCGAATGGCAAGCTCCGCAACCCAAAGTTACCAAGGGGTATTTATATCAATATTCGAAAATGGCTGCTTCAGCTTGTGAAGGTGCAATTTTTAAGCGATATCGGGATTAAGGGCAAGTTGGTTGCCGGGGTATCAAGCATGAAACATACGATATGAGTAAGAATCTTAAAACCAGCAAATGCTGGGCGGGATGTTAGCTTCGCCGCTTGCCTCAAAGCCCGAATAGTTATTAAAAATGTTCATGCTCATTAAATCACAAACAAGGGGATAAGTTATGAAAAATAAGGAAAAATGTATTCAAAGGGCCAGGGAACTAGGCGCGCAATATCAATTAAAATTAGTGGGTTGCGCCCATAGTTCGTTTTCAGCGGCGCTGGACGCGCTTCGCGAAGAGGGGATCGAACTGGTCTCCCCGGAAATTCAAAATGAGGTTTTTAAAAGTGTGATCGGGTTAACCGGCGGCTGTGGCAATATGCATGAAGGGACTTGCGGAGCGGTTGTTGGGTCTACTTTCGCCATTAGTTTGGCTATGGGAGTCGGAAGAGAAGCCCAGAAAAATGATGGCGGCAAACAGACCTGGATGACTTCATATCTAGTGAAACAGGGCGTGGCCGATAAGTTTTTTGAAAAATACGGTTCGATAATCTGCCGGGAGATCATGCTTAAAAGATGGGGCCAAGGATTTTGTTCTCAATATCCCGGCCGGAGTAAAGAGTTTTTTGCATTGGCGCTAAAGTATAAATGCCGGAATCCGCAAGTATGTGTCATATCTGATGGAGCGGCGTTTGCAGTTGAAACCATTTGGGATTATTTGGAGAACAAAATGGATTTGTCTTGGGTCTGGGAAGCACATAGACCTGCGGCCAATGCCGGACATTAATGGAGGGCTGACAATGAGTGATAAAAATCGATGTGTGGCAAATGCAATGCGATTGGGGCGCAATAATTATTTTAAGTATTACAATTGCGCGCAAGCGACGTTTACGGCGATTATCGACGCGTTACGGATTGAAGGAATTGAACTGACCAGTAAGGAAGGCGAGGAAGCGATTTTTAAGGCTTTGGCCGGATTATCCGGCGGTCATGCCAATTTGGGCTGCGGTAATTGTGGCGCGTTGACCGGCGCCGCCACGGCGGTTAGTCTGGCATCGAAAGTCGATCGTTCGCTGCAATTGACGAATATGAATTATCGGTGGATTGCTTTTGATAATGTTGCTAAAACCATCGGAGCTAGATTTAAGCAAGAATATTATGGCTTGACCTGTCGACATGCTACTTGGGAATGTTATGGCAAGATATGGGATTTTTGGGACGAAAAAGCCAATCGGGATTTTTTTAAGGAAGCTAAAGAACGTGGTTATCTGGACGCCGAGCAAAACACCCTTTCCAAAGTGGCCGGCTGGGGGGCCACCTATGTACTTGATATTTTAGAGCATCCCCGGACCTTGGAACAGGTGAAGGCCGACCACATGCTGTGATTAGGTTTGATCTTCAGTGCGGCTGATTTTACCAGTGGTTACTATCGGTTCGGCTTTTTATTTCCGATGCCGAAAAACGATAAAACCACTGGGTTAATGCTACACAGCATCAAACCTGCCAAGGGAAAACGGGCCGTAGTCTTTTGTGACGGACAGGGATGCGAAACTGTTCAACCAGTTTGTTTGTTTAAGAAGGAGCACGCAATGATACGCGAAAGAAACTTAACAACAATTCTTAACCAAGCATTAGAAGGGGTTTCCATTAATAAAGAAGAAGCGGAAGCTTTGTTAGCGCTCCCTGAAAATTCCCTCGAGGCGGCGATGGTTCGGGCTACGGCTAATCAGGTGTCGCGAAAGAAATTTAAAAATCAGGGACTTTTACTTGGGCAGCTTGGAGTGGATGTCGGGCCTTGCATAGGTGACTGTAAGTTTTGTTTTTTTGCCAAATCAAATACAACGGTAAAACCTTCCGTGCTTTCGATGGAGGAAATAACCCAAAAGTGTCTTCGTTTTGCCCAAGGTGGGGCGCAGGGGATATTTTTAATGACCATGCATCATTTTGGCTATGACTGGTTTCTTCAGCTTTGCACGAATTTGCGCAAATTAATACCGGAAAGCGTCCAAATTCTCGCCAATGTTGGTGATCTGAAATTAACGCAAATGAAGGAACTTCGGAAAGCCGGCGTATCTGGAGCGTATCATGTATGCCGACTGAGAGAAGGAATTGATTCTTGCATGACGCCTATGAAACGACGAAGAACGATTGAACATATTATTGAAGCCGGATTGGACTGGTACAATCAATGCGAGCCGGTTGGGCCGGAACATACTCCGCATGAACTTGCCGAACAGATTTGGCTGGGAGTTGATCTACCGTGTAAGCAGCATGGGGTTCAGCAGCGGTTCCCGGTTGCTGGTTCTGCATTGGAGCATTATGGTCAAATTTTGCTTCAAAAGCTTGGGTTAATTGTTGCCGTCGTCGCTTTAGCGACCCAAAACAAGCAAGTAACGACTAGCATTTCAGTTAATGTGTCAAATATGGTAGGATTGTTCAGTGGCGCTAATGCGTTTTTTCCGGAAGATGGGGAGCCTGATCGGGACGATGATGTTAAGGAAGAGGTAAACACCGCCAAAGGTTTTACAACCGCTCTGTGGCGAAAGGACAAGAAAATTACGACTGCTGCTTGCCGTAAGATGTTTTCGGCGGCGGGATTTTCCGGCTTAATGAGTATTGATGGCAAGCCAATGAACATTTTGTTTTAAAGTTCATAATTTTTCAGTATGAAAAATTATGGTAATGGACAAAATTTTATAAGGAAATTATAAGATGAATTTTTAGCTGAGAGGAACGATATAATGGGTTTTGCAGAAATAAAATTGCTTAAAACTGATGAGTTTTCCAAGCTAATGGCCGA
>JASFQO010000338.1:0-4061 GCA_050115405.1 Bacillota bacterium | reverse complement strand
TATTGGCATGCCGTCCTGAGCAACATTTACCAAAATCTTTTCTCCCGGTTTTGGAACATAGTATTCCCAACCCCCAATTTAGCTCTCCCCAAAAGTTAATTCAGCCTACTAATCAAGCGGATATTATTCTGAAGGTTCAAAACATAACGGTGAATTATCGGCGGCAAACGCATAAAGGGGATTTTCCGGTATTGCGGGATGTCTCGTTGCAATTAATTCGAGGCGAGACCCTGGGAGTTGTGGGTGAATCGGGAAGCGGCAAGACCACCCTGGGAAAAGCGATTATCGGAGCGGCGCCCTTAGCCAACGGCATGATTGAATTTACGGGAACAAAAGAAGCATCCGGGCCGCCGCCCTGTCAAATGGTCTTTCAAAATTCGTTGGGAGCTTTAAACCGCAGACTGACCGTTTGGCAACTATTACAAGAGCCTTTTGAATTAATTCGGCGGGAACGGCGCCATAAGATACTTCCTTTGTTAACAAAGCTTTTGGAAGAGGTGGGACTCTCCGGCGAGGTACTTAATCGATATCCTGAGCAACTATCCGGGGGACAGCGTCAACGCGTCAATATTGCCCGGGCTTTAGCAGGAAATCCCCAAGTTTTAATCTGTGATGAAGCGGTATCCGCCCTGGATGTAACGGTTCAGGCTCAGATCTTGAACCTATTGTTAAGCGTTCAACAACAGCGCGGGCTGGCGCTGATTTTTATCAGCCATGATATGGATGTGATCCGACATCTTTCCGACCGGATCTTAGTGATCAGCGAAGGTCAAATTGTGGAAGAAGGAGAAGCCGAACAAGTTTTTTCTAATCCACGGCATCAAGTAACTTTAAAACTCATTCAATCGATGTCGAGCTATCCGTTGCATACGCCTAAAACGAAAAGTATCTGTTAAAATCCTGGTTATGAATCTCAACCTGGGGGATGTGGATCATGAAAATTAACGAAAGAAACTACCGTTGGCCAAAGACACCGGTAGCGGTCTGCTGCATTGACGGGTGTGCCGTCAATTATATCGAAGCGGCGGTAGCATCCGGGTTAGCCCCTAATCTCCAACAATTTATGGCCAAGGGTCAAAATTTTTTAGCGAAATCGGTCATTCCAAGCATTACCAATCCGAACAATCTTTCCATTATTACCGGAGTACCGCCAAAAATTCATGGAATTAGCAGTAACTTTTATTTAAACCGCGAAACCGGGGAAACCGTGATGATGGATCGGCCGGAAGATTTGCGCGCGGAGACAATTTTAGCGGCGTTTCAACGGGCCGGCGCCACTGTGGCCGCGATCACAGCAAAAGATAAATTACGCCGGATGCTTGGGAAAGGTTTACTATTTGACGGTACCGCTTTTTGCTTTTCCTCCGAAACCGCGGATCACGTGTCCCTTATCGAACATGGGATCGAGAATTTATTGGAGCGGCTCGGTCGAAGGTTACCTGATGTTTATTCCGCGGAATTAACCGAAGTGGCGTTGGCCGCCGCCATTATGCTGGCTAATGAAGAACGTCCCGACCTGATGTATATTTCGACGACCGATTATATTCAGCACAAATATCCGCCGGAAAGTCAAATTTCGCTCCGTTTTTACCGGATGCTCGATAATTATCTGGGAACCCTCGATTCTTTGGGATATTCGCTTGCTATTACCGCCGATCACGGGATGAATGCCAAACATAACTCGGATGGAAAACCAAATATCCTTTATTTACAGTCTTATTTGGATTCTCTTCCCGAAGGGCGTGAAGCTCAAGTTATTTTACCCATTACCGACCCTTATGTAATTCATCACGGAGCGCTGGGCTCCTATGCCATGGTTTATTTGAAACGCCATGAAACGATGGGTTTTTTACAGCAAAAGATTAGCCGGCTGGATCATGTGGCCCATGTATATGAGCGGAGTGAAGCGGCTGAACGATTTGATCTTCCGGTCGCAACCCTTGGCGACCTTATTGTAATATGTGAAGATCATTATACCCTGGGGACTCGTGAGGAAGAGCATAAGTTGGGGGGATTAACTGAGCCGCTCCGTTCGCACGGCGGTTTTGGCGAGCAAGATGTGCCGTTGATCTTTAACAAACCGGTTAATGCCGGAATTCTAGAGGGACCAACTCTTCATAATTATGATGCCTTTTATTTATTACTCAATTAAATTCGCTGATCGCCATATTAACCATAGCTTAAGAAAAGCTATGGTTTTTTTATACAATTATCAGCATACGATTGCATTTTATTTCAAGCCGGACCTTGCAGGAATTATTGCTTTAACCTCTTTTGGTGAATATCATTGTACTATTATCAGTCCCAATTCGGTTCATCCCAAGGGAGATGCGTTGGCGCCAATGGCGGATTTCGTTGGCACTGGTCCGTGGAAGGTAGCCGAGTATAAAAAGGATCAATACACTGTGTTTGTTCCGAATCAGTATTATTATGAGAAGAAGCCGATCTTGAAAAAGGTTACGTTGCGCATTTATTACATCGGCGGTCCCGAGCGGCGCAAATATACCCGGATTGACGGCCGCTTCAATCCGGAAGCCCCGGAATTTAGTTTCGGTTATTTTAGTTCCCCGGAATTAACCCCCGTTTTGAAGAAAGCGGTCGGTTCGTTCAATGCCGCGGAACGGCGGAAAAACTTTAAAATCTTTTATAATCAAGCGAAAGAGCTGGCGGCGGGGGTACCCCTTTATTATGAGGCGGTGTTCGTCGTCGCAAAGCCCAATGTCAAAAACATCCGGTATATTAGTTCCGAGCCCCGTTTTGATACTGTTTATATAGGAAAATAATCCGAATGAATTTGATGCCGTATATCGCAAAAAGGATTGCTTATTTAATACCGGTTCTGTTGCTGACTTCATTGATTTCCTTCTCATTAATCAGGATTATCCCGGGAGATCCGGCCGAATTGATCTTGGAGGCGCAACTGCAAAGCGTGCCTACGCCTGAACAGATTAAGGCGTTTAATACTGAAAACGGCTTGGATAAACCGCTATGGGTCAGTCAAATTACATTGGCTGCCGGCCTAACGCCAGCCATACGTTATTGGCTATCTCCGGCTTGAGTTTTTTAGGATTGGGGGCGCCGCCTCCAACGCCCGAATGGGGCGCTATGCTGAATGAAGCCAGCAAAAGCGTTGTCGCTTTATCGATTTTGCGGTTATTACCTGAAAATGCCGTAGTCAGCGGCGCAATTATCTATAAAGGCCATGACTTGCTGACTTGTCCGTCAAAACAATTATTGACTTATAGAGGAAGGGAAATCGCCATGATTTTTGAGCAGCCGGCGAGCTGTTTAAATCCGGTGATGAGTATCGGGGAACAACTGGCTGAAGTTTATCGCGCTCATGGCTGTTCAAAGCGGGAAGCGCGCGCCAAGGCCCATACTAAGCTCGCGGAAGTCGGCATTTCGCCCAAAAGATATTCCGCTTATCCCCATGAATTAAGCGGAGGGATGCAACAAAGGGTGGAATACGCATGCTCAAAGTTATGATGAACGGCATATCGGGAAGCAGACCGAAACGGATATCCAGGGTTGGAAGCAGGTCTTATCGGCCCAATTAGGTCCGGATAAAAGTCCGGTTTTGTAAATGTAGAGGCGTTTTTAATGGAAGGGCTTCATCCTACACATGGGAATAAACAGTGGTATCTGATTAAAGGCGTAAAACCTGACTAGAACTCTGATGAGTGTAGCGAACCTGCCGGCGCAACGGACCGTAGACCGGTGACCCGATGATCTCAAGAGGCATTTACCAAGAGGACTAACTTTTATAATTATGATGCCTTCGTGTAAAGATGCGCACATTCATAGGCAAAATCCGAACAAACGACGTTGTTGTAGGGCTGGTCGCTCCGCTCAGGGATTATCTTACATGCTGGTTAGTCATGAAGCATAGAACTGGAAAAAAAATTCTTGACATTAAAAAAAGTTTGCGATATTATAAAAATATAAATACTTTAACGTTAAAGAATATTTAATTGGCTATCATATCGAAATTAGGTTTATATTATCATAAAAATTTTATAATTATGAGCGGTGAAAAGCTATAATTTTCTTTAACGATAAAG
>JASFQO010000337.1:0-4061 GCA_050115405.1 Bacillota bacterium | reverse complement strand
AAAATATGGTATAATAAATTTTAGGTGTCACAAAATGATCGATAGATACCAGAAATAGAAAATGAGGTAAAAGAGATGAAAGTAGACGTATTACTATATCCCCAGATTTTAAATCAGCAACTTTTTAACGAAAAGCGAGTGGTGGTAATCGATGTTTTACGGGCCAGCAGTACCATTGTGACGGCGTTGGCCAACCGGGCGGATCAGGTAATCCCGGTTAACGAACCGGCGGAAGCCATCGAATTGTCGCGGAGCATTGGAGTGATCGAGTGTATTTTGGGTGGCGAACAAAAGGGTTTCAAAATCGAAGGATTTGATGTGGGCAACTCGCCGACGGAGTATGACGCCGCCACTGTTGCCGGGAAAAAAGTGATTTTATGCACTACCAACGGGACAAAGGTGACTCGACGGGTGTCTGGCGCGAAGGAAATCTTGATTGGTTCTTATTTAAATTTGCAAGCAATTAGCGACTATCTGAGCGCGGGTGATCAGGATATCTTATTGGTTTGCGCCGGCCGGGAAGGACAGATCAGCCTGGAAGATCTGGCTTGCGCCGGAATGTTTGTGCAATCTTTGCAAAAACACCGAAGTGATCTGGAGTTGACCGAAGCGGCGACTGTGGCTTTGCTTGTCACGGAACGGACGCAAGCTACTACACTGGAACATTTTTTTGCCGCTACCCAACACGGGCGGTATTTGGTGGAAATAGGGATGGCTGCCGACTTGCAGGTCTGCGCGGTTTTAAACCAGTTTGCGATTGTCCCGCGTTATGTAGATGGGAAAGTAATCGCTTGAAGCGGTCTTTAAAGGAAATACCGCAAACCCTATATTTGTCTTACCGGTCACCGGAGTTTTTCCGGTGATTTTTTAATGTCGAGTCAAAGGGACACCGTCCCCTTGACAACCCCTGACAGCCCAATTGAATTAAAGGACTATGTTGACTGGGAAGCGAATAATTGATGATAGATCCGGTTGATGCTCTCCTGGCCGGTTAAAACAGAAGGAGGAGAAATTATTTGCGTAAAAAGCTGGTGTTGACAATTCGTTATCCTTTGGTGTGGCTGTTATTGCTAAGCGGGTGTATGGGAATGGTCATGGTGTGGCCGGCGCTTGGCGGGACCGCAAGTTCTGTTTTACTGCCGTATACCAAAACAGTTTTAGCTAATGGGTTAACGGTGGTGGTGAAAGAGGTCCATACCACGCCGCTGGTGGCTGTGGATATCTGGGTCAGAGCCGGGGCTTGTAATGAAGTCGCGGCGGAAGCCGGAATCTCTCATTTCATGGAACATATGCTCTTTAAAGGGACCAAGAAACGCGCCGTGGGAGAGATTACCCGGGCGATTCAGTCGGTGGGCGGTTATAGCAATGCGGCGACCTCCCTGGATTATACCCACTATTACGTGGTGGTCCCCAGTGATCAGCTTGCTTTGGCGTTGGAAGTCGAGACGGACGCCATCCGTAATTCCGCTTTCGATCCGAAGGAAATCACCCGGGAACGGCAGGTAATCCTGGAGGAGATGCGGTTAAAACAGGATGATCCCGGCCGGCGTTTAGGATGGCTGGCCTATCGGCAAATTTTTAAAGGAACGCCTTATGCCCAGGATGTACTCGGCGCCCCGGAGTCTTTGGCCGGAGTGAGCCGGGAGACTTTCTTAAATTATCAGCGCCAATATTATCTTCCCAATAATATGGTAATGGCGGTGGTCGGTGATGTTGACACCGTTAAGGTAATTGGGCGGATCACCGAACTCATGGGTGACTTTAAGTCGGGGAAGCTCCCGGAAGTTCCCCGGGTTACTCTGCCAAAGCTGGAACAGGTAGTGCGAGTGGCCGAAAAAATGCCGGTCGACCAGAACTATTTTTATCTCGGCTTTCCCGGACCGGGTTTACGCGGCGCGGATACTCCGGCGCTGACGGTGTTGAGTGTCATTTTAGGCGGCGGTCAGGGCTCCCGTCTTTATCAGGAACTGCGGGAAAAACGGCAATTGGTGAACACGGTCGCAACCGGGTACCAGACTTACCAACAAGTGGGGATGCTGGCGGTCTATGCCGAGGCTAAACAATTAACCTCCGCTGAATTCGAAACCCAAATCATAAAGATGATTAATAATGTCGCTGCCGAAGGAGTAACCACCGCCGAATTGAATCGAGCGAAAGCGATGATTCATAGTCAATGGGCGATGGCGGCGGAAACTAATGCCGAGATTGCCGCGTTGATCGGCGAGTATGAAATCGGCGGCAGTTTTGAGGATGCGGTCCAATTTGAGGCGGCGCTGCAACGAGTCAATCGAGAAGATGTGTTACGGGTTGCCAAACGTTATTTAACCTCGCGAGCTTATGTAGCTGTGACCGTGCAACCGGAAGGGGAGAAGCGACATGAAAAATAAGCTTTTAGGGGGCCGGATTCGCCGCTGCGTTCGTTGGAGCGGTTTACTGGTGTTGCTGTTTGGGTTAATGTTGGGAATGACTCAGGCCGCTTTGAAAAAACCGACTCGGTCGCAATCGACGAATACGCGGGTAACCGCGACGCAAATTGTGAAAACGGTATTGCCAAATGGGTTAACATTTCTGGTCAAGCCGACCGCCGCCAATGAAGTGGTGGCGTTGCATTTGTTGGTGCGGAGCGGCCCGCTTTATGAAACCCGGGAGCAACGCGGTATTTCCGCTTTAACCCAACAGGTGCTGATTCGGGGCTCAAAAAGCCGCAATGCCCGGGAAATAGCACTGGCCACCGAATCGATCGGCGCCGAGCTGACCGCCGGATTGGGCAGCGGTTACGGCTATGTGTCGCTCAAAACCACTACCGGCGGCTGGGATACGGCTCTGAATATCTTGTTGGAATTGATCCGGGAACCGAAGTTTCCCGCCGGTGAGTTTACTAAGGAACAAAAGATGTTGACCGCCAGTTTGGCGGCACGGGAGGACCAGCCGTTTGTAGCCGCCTATTTTCAGTTTATGGAGTTGTTTTATGCCGGTCACCCTTATGGCGTGAAAACCGCCGATTTGATCGCGACTGTGCAAAAATTAACCCGGGACGACCTGGTGGCGTGGTATCGAAAAGTCTATATCCCCCAAAACATGGTAATCAGTATTGTCGGAAAAGTGGACCCGGCGGCGATACGGCAACGGTTGGCGGCGACTTTAGGCAAACTGCCCGCCGGCAAGCCGCCGCAAATCACCGAAACGGCCTCGGCACGTCCGGACCAGGATGTGCTGGAGTTTAAACAGCGGGCGACCCAAGGCTTATTTTTGGTGTTGGGATATCCGGCGCCGGCGTTAAACACCCGTGACAGCCTGGCGATGGACGTGTTAAACCGGATCCTGGGGGGCGGGAGTGAAGCCCGGCTCTATACGGAGGTGCGCGAAAAACGCGGGCTAGCCTATACGATTTATACCGGCTACGAGAAACGGACCGACGGAGCGCATCTTTGCGCCATCATGGCGACGGCGCCGCAGAACTATCAAGCGGTCCGTGACCAAGTGGTACAGGAGTTTCAGCGTTTAGCAAAACAGCCGGTGACCGCCGGAGAACTGGCCCAGGCAAAGCAGGCCTTGCGGGGTAGCTATCTGATGCGCCATGAGACCAATGCCGCCCAAAGCTTGATTTTGGGAAGTTGTGAATTAAATGGGCTGGGGTATGAGTATGACCAAAAATATCCGCAATTACTGCAACAAGTGACGGCGGCGGATATCAAACGGGTCGCCCGAAAATATTTTTTGCATTACACCATGGGGGTAGTCGCCGGACAGCCGGTGGAATAAGGGCATATCCGCTGTTGCCCCGATTGAGATGCGGGAGTCTGCACAATGGGGGCGGCTGTGGCCAATTCTCCATTGCGCCGCGGTTGGTCGCCGGTAAGATGGTGAGTTGGGGGAACCAATCATTGACGGTAGTCACCGGGAGTTTTTCCGGTGATTTTTTTAAAGACGTCGTAAAAAAATTTGAGGTCCTTAAACCCCGCTTGCAAGGCGACATCCAATATTTTCAAATCTGTGGCGTGCAACAACCGGCAGGCTTCGTCGATTCTTACCTTTTGGACGTAATCGCTGAAATTGGTCCC
>JASFQO010000336.1:0-4061 GCA_050115405.1 Bacillota bacterium | reverse complement strand
AGCCAAATCGGTGTGAATATTGCCCAACTGCTCCATATCTCCCATTATGCTTCTCCTTTTGCCATTTTATTGTAACGATTTTATCCAGCCTCCGGAAGGGCGCAAAAACGAATGAAAATAAGTTTACTCGCCCTTCTTTATAGTGTTCGCATTTAATAAATTTAATGCTAATTTTGAGCAAAAAACTTGAATATTTTTGTTAAATAATGGTATAATTTAAAATATCTTACATAATAGGAGGGAACATAAATTGACTAAAAAATTAAATATAATAATTTTAATAATCTTTGTCATAACTCTTGGTCTGGTTTTACCGGTGCAAGGACAGCCGGACAGACGGCTTCGGGTAGCGGTCCTCCCGTTTGACGACGGTTCAATCCAGGGAAGAGACCGATGGTGGGGCCCGGAATGGCGGGTCGGGTCCAATGTTTCCGATGAATTAGTCACCGCCTTGTTCAACACCGGAAAATTCCGGTTAATCGAACGGGAACAAATTAAGAAAGTACTCGCGGAACAAAATCTATCCTATTCCGGCCGAATCGACATCCGGACCGCGGCCCGATTAGGCAGAATCTTAGGCGTCCAGATTCTGGTGATCGGTAAAGTCACCGAATTTTCCACCGATTCGACCGGAGCAGCCGTCAACACGCGCCGCGGGATTGGCTTTGGGATTAGATCCAATACTGCCCGCGTCACCATTGACGCCCGCATGGTCGATACCACCAGCGCCGAAATCAAGGCCACCGCTACCGGGCATGGTGAAAAGAAACAAACCAGTCTCGGACTGCGGGTTGACTTTAGTGAAATTCGCTTTGGCAGCAATGAATTTCGCAAAAGCAATCTGGGAGTAGCTTTAAAAGAGGCCATCAATGGTGTTGCCGACCAGTTGGCCGCCAAATCCGGAGAAATCGTCGTGGCTCCGCCTCCACCTCGTCGGCATCCCGGACCACCCAGGGAACAAATCTCCGGAAAAGTCGCTACCGTTTACGGCAGTAAAGTTTATCTGAACATCGGTTCCAAAGATGGGGTCTTTCCGGGAATGCGCTTCAAAGTATACCACATCGTGAGGACGGTCAAGGACCCGAATACCGGTAAAATTCTTGATTATATAACCGAACCGATTGCTTATATCGCTGTTGTTTCCGTTAAACGGGACAGCGCCGTCTGCGCCTTGAAGAGCAGAATCAACTCCAAGTATCGGGTACGCCGTAACGATGTGGTTAAACAAAGCAAATAATTTTGAAACTTGAGTTTGAATGTTACCACCAGCCGCTCCGGTTTTTATTTACCAAAAAATTAAACGATAACCTCGAAAAATATGATATAATGATGATGCAATAAAATCTATGGGAGGTATTTCATGCTTAAAAAAGCGCCCTTGATTCTTTTGTTATTTGGTTTAATCCTCAGTTTGGGGATGGTGTTTCCCGTCCAAGGAGCGCCGGACAACCGTCTCCGAGTGGCGATCATCCCATTCGACGACGGTTCCATTCAAGGCCGGGAACGTTGGTGGGGCCACCGGTGGGAAGTGGGCCGGGGAGTAGCCGATGAATTGGTGACCGCCCTTTTTAATACCGGAAAATTTCGCCTGATTGAACGCGAACAAATTCAAGAAGTCCTCGACGAACAACATCTGGGCTACTCCGGACAGATCGACTCCCGGACTGCGGCCCGTTTGGGTAAAATCTTAGGCGTCCAAGTTCTGATTATGGGCAAAGTTACCGAATTTGCCACCGATTCCAAAGGCGCCAGTATTTTTACGCCCCAAGGCTTTGGTTTTGGGATCAAAGCCAGTACTGCGCGGGTTACCTTAGACGCCCGCATGGTCGACACCACCAGTGCTGAAATTATTGCCATCGCCACCGGCAAAGGTGAAAAAAAACAGACCAGTCTCGGACTGCGCGTCGATTTTAACCACATTGCCTTTGGCAGTGATGAATTTCGCAAGACCGATTTGGGAATTGCTTTAAAAGATGCCGTAGCGCAACTGGCGGAACAATTGGCGGCCAAGGCCCCTTTACTTGATCGTCCCGCTCACCCGCGTCATGAACCTCCGCGATACGGCCATCCGCGTTATGAACCTCCGCGATACGGTCATCCGCCGGTCCCTCCCCCTCCGCCACCACCACCGGCGCCACTCGTCGGGAGAGTGACCACTGTCAATAAAAATCAAGTATACATAAATATAGAAGATCGAAAACGAGTCCGCCCGGGAATGAAGTTTAAAGTGTATCGCGTTATCGATACGGTTAACGACCCCAAGGACGGCAAGGTTTTGCTAACCGAACCGATCGCGAAAATTACCGTTACTGCGGTCAAGCTGTGGAGCATAATCTGCAAAATCGACTATCGGATCGACTCTAAAGCCACTACCGCTGTTAATGACTTTGTCAGGGAAAGCGAATAAAAATATTGCAAACAATACCATTTCATGATAAAATATTGCTTGTTTGAAAATTGAGTTTTGTATCTATAGTATAGGTATAAATGAAATTCTCGTAATTTATCCTTCCAGTATTGGGCTTGCGACGCTAAGTATGGGGATGTTAGAGGAGGTGAAGGTCTTGCCGAATATCAAATCCGCGAAAAAAAGAGTGAAGCTTTCGACGCTGAAACGTTCCGCCAACATGGCGCGACGTTCCGCTTTAAAAACCGCAATTAAGAAAACTTTAACCTCCATTGCCACCGGTGATGCAGCAGTTGCGAAAGCCGATTTAACCCTGGCGGTAAAAAAACTGGATACCGCCGCCGCCAAAGGTTTGATTCATAAGAATCAGGCTGCGCGGCGTAAATCCCGGTTAATGAAAAAATTAAATGCAATGGGGCAAAATAATTTAGCCTAAATTAAGGAAATCACCATAAAACAAGGCGCGCCTGTTCTCTTGAAAGAAGACAGGCGCGTTGCTCGTCGTTAAACTCATTTCATGCGTTTTTCAATTTGTTCCGCCAGTCGCTCTAAGGCAATGACATGTGATTGTCTGATCCTATTACAAGCGCGTGAGCCGAAAAGGATAATCTTACCGATTAAATATTCAGGGCCAATCGCCCGGATTGCTTGAATTAATTTCTCACTTAGCTGCGGTATGTTCAATTGATTTCCCCTACCTATCCCGTACCGGTATCCCCCGTTCGGCCAGATACTCTTTTGCCTCTTTAATGCGGTATTCCCGGTAATGAAAGATCGAGGCGGCTAAGACTGCGTCCGCTTTTCCTGCGGTTAAGGCGGCTGCTAAGTGGTCCAGATTGCCGGCGCCGCCCGAGGCAATCACCGGCACCCCCACACTTTCCGCTACCGCCCGATTCAATCCATTGTCATAGCCGTCTTTGGTTCCGTCACAGTCCATACTGGTCAGTAAAATTTCGCCCGCCCCCCGGTTGACCACTTGATGTGCCCATGTCACGACATCGATGCCGGTAGGAGTCCGACCACCGTGAATATATACTTCCCAGCCCCGGGAAGGGTTGGTCTTCACCCGGCGCCGAGCGTCGACGGCCACGACGATACACTGGGAACCGAACAACTCCGCCCCGGCGGAAATTAACTCCGGATGTTGCACCGCCGCCGTATTAATCGACACTTTATCCGCTCCGGCTAATAAAATTTGGCGCATTGCCTCGGTACTGGCAATCCCGCCCCCGACGGTAAACGGAATAAAAACCTGTTCCGCCACACGGGCCGCCATCTCCACCACCGTATCCCGGCGTTCATGCGAGGCGGTAATATCTAAAAAAACCAGTTCATCGGCGCCTTCCCGGTCATAAAACGCCCCGAGTTCCACCGGATCACCGGCATCGCGCAATTGTAAAAATTCCGTCCCTTTGACCACCCGGCCGTCCTTTACGTCCAGACAGGGAATAATCCGTTTGGCTAACATGATAATCGCTCCTTTGGGCAGAACAGAGGTCTGCCCCTCCAATATCGTGTTTTACAGTCCGGCGAAATTTTGCAAAATCCGCAGACCGACCGCGCTGCTTTTTTCGGGATGAAACTGCACCGCAAACACATTACCGGCGGCAATCCCGGACCAATACTCAAGGCCATAATCGGTCGTACAGGCAAT
>JASFQO010000335.1:0-4067 GCA_050115405.1 Bacillota bacterium | reverse complement strand
CGTCTCCCCATTTACCACCGAACCGGCTTGCGCCAACCAGGTTTGTTGCTCGGGGTCGCCCGTCAGTCCGACGATCGCCCGGTCCGAACCCCGGACAGTCCCCTTAGTTACCCCGTAAAGTAATAATTCGGAACTAAACTCAACTTTAACCGATGGCGACGGTTCCGGAGCTTTTCCGAAAAACATCTCTCCGGTTTGCAACTCGACATAACGGGCCAAGGGAAAAAAGCGCTCTTTTTGGGGTTTCAATTCCCTTCGACCGACACTGACGGGAGCCGGGGCCTTCACTATTAAAGCCTGAACCTGCAGCCACCGGGTCCAAGCCCAGACGGCAAAGAGAACCGAACTCAATAAAAGGGCAACATAAATTCTGGTCAATCGTTCCACTGCAATTCTCCTCATGAATCGAATTGATTGGAGTTTTTCGCGAAGAGCTTATGCGAAAGAGCCAACCTACTCCACCACTAACGTACAGATCGTAATCTGATAATCCAAGACTCTTTGCTCCGGAACACTGTGCAACTGCACTCTTTTTACCTGCAACTCCCGCGGCGCGGCGGTTAATTGCTGTAAAAAACGGACAATCCGCTTAAATGACGCAGTGCCTTCCAAAGAGACTCCAAGCTCAGTTTGGGAATAGGCCACCGTATTTTTTATTTGCACGCTTAACCCGGATTGATCCGCCAGGTCTTCCACTAATTTCAGTAATTGCAGTCTCATTTTCCGGGGACGTTCGGGCTTTAAAAAACGTTGCTTCAGCCGCAGCAAACGTGCTGCGCCGGCCTGCTCATTAGCCATGATCCGCGGCGCTATCCGCAGTAACCGGCGCGCCTCCTTTAGACCAATTGTCGGTCGCGCCTGTTCCGGCGCCCGATCCGGTCTACTACCGCACCACCGGTAAACCAGCGCAATCCCGAAAGCCACCGCCAGTAATAACCACGTTTTTTTCAGATGGGTTGTCATGGTTGCGCCGCCTTGAGATCGTCCTTTTCTTCCAGTTGAAAGAGTTCATAACCACTTTCAGTCTTCATGATATTCCCTTTTAATTGCAATCGGTTGAGAACCGGGTTGGCGTCGGCCTCCAGCTTCGTTAATAACAACGAAACCGACGGCGTCAACCCGGCCAAGTTCTTCACCCGACCCTCTTCAATGGTCAAATCGGTGATTAAGGTATCCTTCGCCAAACAGCGTTGCAGTGCTCGCAAAAGTTCAAGTTCGCGCCCTTTTTGCCCCGACAGGCGTTCCAAACTGCGGATCTTGCTTAAATTAACCCGGGCGCCCGCTTCAGCCCGCTGCAACCGGATGAGCTTGTCCGTCTGCCGCAGGAGCCATTGCTGTTGTTTTTGCCGTTCACTTAATTTGGCTTGAGCGAGCAACCAGCCACCTAACAACAAAAAGCCGCCTGCTATGGCAAACTTGAGGGCCCAGTTAATCTGTCCCCGCGTAATTTGACGTTGCTGTTCTTCTTTAGTAAAAAGCCGCAATTTTTTTTGGGTATTCCAGCCCAATTCATCCAAAGCCAAGCCAATTAACGGCGCCAACCGGGGGATATTAGGCAGCGTTACCCCGGCCAAATGCGTTTTAGCCGGATACACCGTTTGCAAACCAACTTTGGCCAAGGTTTTTTGGACATTAACCAACACCGCTTCCTCAGCGCCAAACAGCCATAACCGGTCCGCCGTTGGCTGCCCCCCGCTTTTAGCGGCGGCAACCGATAAGCGGACCTCTTCAAGCAGGTCGGTAAAGGCGGTATCCGCTCCGGCCCCGGTCAAAACCAGATTTCCCAGTTTAATCCGGCGTTGGTAAAACAGATTGGTTTCCGACACAACCCCATATTCCGCCTGGTCTTCGTGCAGATAGAGATAAGCGTACCGGCTGGTCGCCGTCTCCCAGAGGTCCTGATGAAAGAAGCTGAAATTTTGCAACCCCCGCCAGTAAAAACCCGACCAGAGCACCTCCAGCCCCGCTTGCTTGAGAGTAACCAGGGCTTGGGTCAACTGGTCAGCGGCGATCAGAGCCACTCTGACCCGGACCTGGTCGCCTTGAAGCTGCGTCCCGATGATCCGCCAGAGAGGCGCTTCTCCACCGCTACTTTCCAGCTCTACTTGGACCGCCGCCGCCAACTGCTCTTCCGGCAACATCATAAACGTCAGCGTCTTATAGCGCACCAGCGCCTCGGGCGCCAACCAAATCACCCGAGTAGTGGAAAACTGGCGTTGCTGCCACAGTTGCTTGAGCCAGGCGTCGGTTAAGCCGTCCGCCGGCAACCGCTCGCTTGCCAGACGGCGGACCTCCGGACTACCGGCGCCGCCGCTAATCTCCAACGCCGTAAAGGTAGTGGCGGCGGTTTCAATTACTACTACTTTGCGAGCCATTTTCCCGATCTTCACCTTCCTGTTTTTCCGCACTGACAGCCGTCGCTACCGGCGGCGCCGCGTCATCTTGCAACTCCAACCAGGCCAATGTTTTGACCTGCCACTTTTGCTTGAGACCGCCGGGAACCCTTTGCTGCACTGTCTCCAGATAAAATGTATGACTCTTTTTGACCAGCCAGACCCGGTAACGCCAAATTATGGAGGTTACTGTAAAATAGTCTTCCGTTTTAAACTTGGGATTTTTCGTGCGGAAAAAGCTCTGAATCTCAGCAACGGTAGTAAATGGTTGCTCCTTGCGCCGCCGCACGGTTTGCGCCGCCCATTCCGTTTTCTGCCCGGCTTCACTCAAAAGCGCCGTCAACCCGGTTTGACTTACAAAATTAAGGTTACAACCCCCGCCAAACTGCAACATCGGTTGCAACTGCTTTCGAGTTGTGGGCGTTACCAATAATTTGGCGACCAAATCATCCGGACTGGCAAAGCGTGACTCAAGCCGGTTGGTCTCAAACTTTTCCTGCACCCCTTCCACCCATGAGTGGTCAAACCCCAAAGCCAGAAGCAATCCGCCAAACTGGTCCGGCGTTAACGTGTTCGGATTATACCGGCCATAAACCGTAACCTCCGGAGCCAGTTTCTCATAATAGCGGGCGCCGTTTTTTAACTGCAGCAATTCCCGCGGCGTGGCCATAAAGCCGTCCCGGGGTTTATAAGCCGGTTTTAAACCTTGATAATATGGAGCTTCAGCGCCTTCGTCCCGGAGCTCGCCGTTAGGATCGATCCAGTCCAAGATCGGATCGGGCGACAGCTCGTCCCCCAACAGTTGCGTTAAACCTTTTTCGGTTAAAAGGTTCAGGTTCGGCTTACTGCCTTCGTCTTCCACCGTCACCGTAACTTGATAGCCGTTACGTTCGGACGACCAAAAACCGGTCTGATGAAACCACGTTTCCTGCGACGCATCGTAATCATTATCATCCGCCGTTAACAGCGCAAGCTGTTCGGTTAAAATGGCGCGCGCCAACTCCCGCGTCTGACGGGTCCGTTCCAGATTGAGTGTCACGGCCCATTCCAATTCGGCCCGATAAAGCAGAAAACCCGCCACTATCGTGATCAGTAATAACAACCAGGTAACCATGATTAAAGTGGATCCGGCTTCAGCGTAACGCGGCATCAGTCAACATCCTCTTCATGCCAGGCTTCCAACGGAATCACTACCGGTCCCAAATCGTCCGGGCCGGCAGTAGCGGTAACCCTTATTAAAGACGGAAGCAGCGTCTTGCGTTTCGGTTCCCACTCATATTTCCAATTGCGCGCGGTAGTTTCGAAATATTCAAATTGCAAGGCTGTCAGATTGGTGATTAAAGGCTTGGCTTCAGGGAGTACTCCCCAAAACCCGGCCGTACGGTAGAGGATTTTTTGCGGGGCATCGTAGCGGTAAGTCACTTTCTGCAATCCTCTCTCGGTTTCCCGCCACAAAGCGATCTCCCAGTCATTGCCTTGCAAGGCCTTAGTTGGCAAAAAGGGGCTGCAATAGACGAAGCGCAGGTCGGAAGCTAAAACCGTATAAAGATCCTGCAACTGGTGTTGCCTTTGATAGGCATAATCGGTTTTGATCCACATCCGGCCTCCGATATGGAGCAACTGGGATAACACCGCCAGGAGCAAGCCCAAAAGGCCCAGAGCAGCTACTACTTC
>JASFQO010000334.1:0-4069 GCA_050115405.1 Bacillota bacterium | reverse complement strand
ATCGGTTTAAAAGGGGTTAAAGACAGTTCGATGAACACCGCGTTTTTGACGACTGTTTACTATGACGCCAAGATAAATCAGAAAGATTTTCAAGTAATGATCGGTACCTCCACCGGGTGGTTGCCTTATTATTACATGGGGATTGAGGGAATGATCGCCGGCATGAACAATTATTGTCCGGAAATCATTGTGAATATGTATAACTGGACTATTAACGGTGAAACCGCCAAAGCGGAAAAAGCCTATCAATTATCGATGAACCTTGGTAAAAAACTTAAATTCACCGATAGTACGATCGTTTCCCACATGGCGCTTTATGCGCGCGGTTTTGATGCGGGTTATTCCAGAAAGCCTCTGAGGTTATTGGCTTTGGATGGCGAAAAATGTCGCCACATGAAGGACGAGATCGCCAAAGCGCTTGATCTTCTTGAAGAGATCAAAAATAGCTAAATTACAGATGAGATAGGATGATTTTTATGGGTGAATACGTTTTGGCTGTTGATATCGGGACTTCCAGTGTTAGAGCCATCATCTATGATCGTCACGGTAAAGCGTGTCATCAAATTAAGGAAACTTATCCGGTCATGATGCCGCAAAAGGGTTGGCAGGAGCAAGACCCGGATTTGATTTACGCCCAAACCATTCGGGTGATCAAAGAAGCGCTTCATGGTTGTACCCTGAAAATAGCGGGTATTGGATTTAGCAGCCAGATGTATAGTATTTTCCCAATCGGCAAAGACGGCGCGCCTTTATTAAATAGTATGATCTGGGCCGATTCGCGTAGCGCCGGTCAAGCCGATCAACTCTTAAGTCTTTATGGCGGTAAATATTTTTATCAAAAAACGGGTTGTCCGGTGAACTCCATCTATCCCTTAAGTAAAATTTTGTGGATTAAAGAAAATAAACCGGAAATATTTAATGCGGCCTTTAAATTTATTTCGATTAAGGAATATATCATCCATAAGTTAACCGGAGAGTATGTTGTCGATTATTCGTACGCCTCCGCCACCGGTTTTTTTAATATTTTCAAATTATGCTGGGACCAAGAAATTTTGGCGTTATTGGAAATACCTGAGGAAAAGTTGACGACGCCTGTAGATACCACCACGAAATTTGTCATCACCGAAAAAAGATTAACGGAAGCGGGAATTGCAGCGCCGTTGATCATCGGGGCGGGAGACGGTCCTTTGGCAAACTTGGGAAGCGGCGCCGGCGAGGTGGGCGAAGTCAATATTGACCTGGGGACCAGCGGCGCGGCGCGAATTATCGCCAAAGAACCGCTAATTGACGCCGACGCCAGTCTATGGTGTTATGCTCTTGCTAATGACAAATGGACATATGGCGGTATCTTAAATAATGTCGGCAATCTTTATCAATGGTTCGCGGATAATCTGCTGTTTTATGATCAAAACGATGACTGCGCCGCTAGATTTGCCCAATTGAATCATCTGGCCGCGAAGGGGAAACCCGGAGCGAATGATCTGTATTTCCTTCCTTTCTTGCTTAATGCCAGGAGTCCTTACTGGGATAATAAACTAAAAGGGACGATTTACGGCTTAAGCCCGGAACATAATGTTGTTGATATCATTACGGCGATGGTGGAGGGGATTGCCTATAATTTACTTTCCATTATCTTAATTATTGAAAAAAGCATGGCAATCACCAAAGTTATTTTCACCGGCGGGTTGGCAAAATCGGCGTTTTGGGCCCAAACAATCGCGGATGTGCTGGGAAGGACGATTTATTTACCGAGTGAAAACGAGGGTTCGGCCGGAGGGGCGGCAATTTTAAGTTTTTATGCCCTGGGGATGATTAGTAGTCTTTCTTTTATCGGAGCCGACCGGCAATGTGCAGTTATTCCCAATAATGAAAGTCATCGGATTCACCAAATAAAATATGCCAAGTATCAAAAATTATGTTCGTATTTAAGAAAGTTAGCGGATGAAATCCAGCTATAATCACAGCGGGAAGTGACACTATGAATAATGTTCTTATTACAGCGGCCTCTTTTGGTAAAAATTCCGATAAGGCGGAAAAATTTCTGAAAGAAAAAGGTTGCAACGTTACTTATTATAACAAAATGCACTTAAAAAGCGCTGAGCTGGCCGGAATAATCAAAGGTTATGACGCTTTGATTGTGGGGATCGACCAGGTTGATCGGAATGTTATAAATGAAAGTGATCAATTGAAAATAATTTGTATGCACGGGACCGGCGTCGACCATATCGATATCGCCGCCGCCAGCGGGAGAGGGATCTATGTCGGCAATGTCCCGGGCGGGAATTGCAATGCCGTGGCTGAATATACCGTTGGTCTAATGATTGTCGCAGCCAGACATATTGTTTATTCCGATAAATCAATCAGAGTCCATGCCTGGAAAAGAAAAGTCGGTACGGAAATTACCGGAAAAACCTTGGGGATTATTGGTTTGGGTCATATCGGCAAAAGAGTGGTCGAACTATTATCAGGCTTTCATATGGAGATCCTTGTTTATGATGTCAAGCAAGATCAAAAGTATGCTGAACGAATGGGTCTTAAGTATGTTGAGTTGGACGAATTGTTGCGAAGATCGGATGTTGTATCGTTGCATACGGATTTAAATGAAGAAACTAAGGAAATTATTGCCAAACGGGAATTGGCGCTGATGAAAAAATCCGCCATCCTGATTAACACCGCCCGTGGAGAATTAGTTAATGAGGATGACTTGTATCTGGCTTTAAAAAATAAAGAAATAGGCGCCGCGGGTTTAGACGCCTTTGCCAATGAACCATTAGGAGAGAATTCAAAGTTTAGCGAGTTGGACAATATTGTTTTAACCGCGCATTCGGCGGCATCTACCGGGGAATCGGTGGATTATATTGATTTTGAGAATGCCTTAACCATTATTAAAGTTTTCAATGGGGTAATTCCCAATAATATTCTCAATAAAAATGAGGCTGTCAATGGTAAAATTGATTAAATACAGGAGGTGTTTGTCGTTTACCTTAGGAAAGATTAAAGGCTGAGGGAGGTGGGTTGTTCATATTTTTCGGGATTTACAGGATTTCGGCAAGTTGTATTTTAAAGAAATAAAAAGTCCAGCGGTAAAATGTCAAGAGCAAATTGGAAGTTTGCTTTAAAGAACCTTACAAAAACTATTATACGAGGAGGAAAAAAGATGAAACGGTTATTTTCAATGTTTTTAACTTTGTTACTTATTGTCTCTTTGACATCGATTGATGTAGAAGCTAAAACTGGCACTATTAAAGTTTCCCATTGGTTTGCGTCGGATCACCCTCAAAATATGTCTTTAATTAAGTTTAAACAAATTGTGGAAAAAAAGACTAAAGGTAACATCAAAGTCCAACTTTATCCTAATTGTCAATTAGGGTCTGAGGAGACATACATTGAAAGTGTTAAAAAAGGTACCGTGGAAATGGGAGTAACGGGAGTCAGGATGTGTAAGGAAGTACCCACCATCGCTATCTGCGAAATGCCTTTCCTTTTTGAAAATTGGGATCATGTCCAAAAAGCTATGAGAGGTCCGATCGGAGAGAAAATTTATGCCGGATTAATCCAAAAAGCGGGGGTCAGACCTTTAGCATGGACAGTGAATGGTTTTCGTCAAATTTCTTCAAGATCTCCAATTAATAAATTTGAAGATTTTAAGGGGATGCGCTTAAGATTACCAGGAGTGGATTATTACATTAAAATGGGAAAAGCATTAGGAGTCAATCCGATTACCACTCCATTCAGTGAATTATTTACGGCATTAGAGCAAAAGGTCGCCGATGGTCAGGACAACCCCTATCCTACGGTACGGGCGTCAAAATTATATGAAGTACAGAAGTATATACTTGAAACCAATCATATGTGGAGTCCGTGTATCTGGATTATGAATGAAAAATTTTATCAAGGTTTACCCCGAAATTATAGAAAAATTATCGATGCAGCCGTAAAAAAAGCTGCGGATTATAACTGGAAGCTTTCGATTAAGAAGGATATAGAAGATAAAAAATGGTTAATGGATAGTGGTATGAAAGTAACCGTCCCTGTTGCAACTTTTAAGAAAAAAATGAGAGATTCTCAA
>JASFQO010000333.1:0-4090 GCA_050115405.1 Bacillota bacterium | reverse complement strand
CCGGATACTTTTTATAAGCAACCTTAAAGCTGAACAATTCCTGTAAATTTTCTTGCCCCATCTTCAGTCGTTCACTTCCTTCACATCGGGATAGGTGACAATCTCCTTGATATTAGGTACTTCACTCACCACATCCCGCTCAAATACGGTCATCATTCTGACCTTATAAATTACCGAAGGCAAATACCGCAATCCAATCATGCTCCAAATATAATGCTGCTGCTCTAAACCGAGGGTATTTAAATCAAAAATCAGCTTTTCCGGAGCGACATCGACCATTGCAGGGGTGTTGGCCTCATTAAACACCGGCTTGGTTTGTAAACAGGCCAGGATATAGGAAAGATGCTTTAAACTTTCGGTATAGTTATTAAAATACGCGGTAAACATGATTTGAAAATTTAGACAAACCGGCGGCTTAACAAAAGACGAACTGCTCTCCGCTTTGGTGGTCGGGATCAATCCCGCCATTTTAAAAGTTCTTTCTTCTTCGATATTCAACAAGCTCAACCCGACCGAATCACTGGGAATGGCGACTTTGCCGTTGTCATCCACAAAAAAGGTAAGCACTACCCGGTCAGTCCTGGTAGTGTCTTCCAATTTGATGCCGATAAAGTCGTTGACTTCCTTGCGGATTACTTCCAAAACTTTTTCAATCATTGCTCATTCCCCATTCCACCAGTAGTAATTGTCTCATCCAAGGTAGTTTGACAGTACCGATTCCCCAGGGTATTTGCTGTACCAAAATATCATAAGCGGTTCCGGCAACCCGTAACACCCGCTGCCCATCCCGGGTAAAAATCAAACCTTCCCGGTGCAAAAACAGGCTGCGCAACCCCGGAACGGATACATTCTTGATCGCAGGCCAGTTAAGAATCGCTGCTTGAAGCAGGCTTTCACATTCGACTTTTTCTGCTTCCGTAATTTCCAAATGCGGTTTAACCGGCGTGTTGGCATCGATACCACAAATAATTTTGTTTAACACCAACTCATATTCCTGAACTTTTTCAGTTCCGGTCACCAGATAATGCAATAATAAAACCGCCCGTTCGGCGGCTGCGCCATCAATAAATCGGTTGGCGCCGACCAATCCCACTATGCTAAAAAAACGGGACAAATACGGCCAGAGTAATACCAGACCCGCATTGCTTACATAGAGTTCCTCTGAAGCGCTAAAGGGATCGAAATATCTTCTTCCAAGAGGAGCTACGGGCTTGGCGTTTAACTGTTCGATTGTCGCAATTAAACTGCTAATATTCTGCAATAGCTCACTTTGTTTCGCTCCGCTATTTTGTTCCGCAACAACCGCCAAGTCATCCCGAAGTTTATCAAACAAGACTAGGAATCGGTCATTCTTTTTCGCCAACTCTTCATCCAAAGGCGGTGAAGACACACCGTTTTTTCTATTGGTGTTTAGCAGGCCATTCAATAACTTGGCGGTCTTTTGTACTGTTTGCAATAGTTGCGCCAGATTATTGGCGGCTTCCGGAAACGTTTCCCCTGCGGCTAATTGGACCAACAGCTTTTCAAGGGTTTTTAATTGCCTGGTGTATTTGACAGTCGCTATCGAACTGTCCGCCGCCTTTCGTTTGTTTAATTGTTTAATCAGCGCTGCGAGTGCTTTGCTGATTTTGGGGATGATTTTTTGATCCGCTCTCACCATTTTTTGATTCACCACCGCATCCGTTATCAACTGTAGTTGGACGCAACGCTTTTCAAAATCGGCAATCTGTTGCGGTAATACTTTCTCAGCTAAAACAATCGGAAACGCTTCGAACAGTTGGGCCACTTTTTCAAGCTGTCGCCAATATTCCTCAGTGAAATTTCCCCCTTTAAAATGGATAGGTCGTTTCGGGGGAGGTTGTTTCGCTGTTTGCGCCGATAGAGCGTTAAGGTGGTCGCCATTTTCAGTAACAAGCTGATTGGATAAAGTACATTCATCAACACCTGATATTTTGGCGATCCGTTTGACCGTAGTCTCAACTGCTAATTGCCGGTTAAATCCTTGCCCTTCCGAAGTTACCGACTGTAAAAGAAGCGTCTTCCAAACTTCCGACCGTAGCTTGGCAGCTCCACTGGATTTCAGCAGTGGACAATCGATCAATCCGGCAAGTAACGCTTGAGCCAGCCGGTGAATCGCTTGACCATGCTCCGGCTGAAACAGGGTGATGATTTGCCCCAGTATTTCGTCATTGGCATGATAGATTAGCCGTTTCATCCCGACGGCATTGTCAACCGTCCCGGCAATAAGCCGTTTTACTTTATCCGGCCGGGTAGCGATATTTTGTTGCAGCAAAACCGGCATCTCATATGAGGCGTCACCACTAACCCACCACGGTAAACATCCTTCATAAAGAAAAAATTCCAAAACGGCAAAATCCCGGTCCGCTGCGGTGTTAAAGTATTGAAAGGTAGTTTCGTCGGCGAAAAAATCGCGATTGGAACTCATCTGTAAAGCCTCCGTGAGTTTTTGCGGTAATAATTGGGCGAATTTCTGCTTGAATTGACGGCCGAAATCCTGTTTATCAATTTGGCCGAGATCGACATCCAGTTTATCAATCCTGATTACCCTATCACCGGTATCAATGGCGCTACAGTATTGATCGATTAGCGGTACGATTTCTTTTTTATAAATTGACCCGACTTCACTTTGAAAGGTAAAAGAGCCGACCTGTGAATCAAGTGCCAGGTCCAAAATCTGTTTTTTGATGATGTGCTTGGTCATCTTTAAAATAATTCCTTATTTTATTTGGGAATCGATATACCAACGAAGGAGCAAAATCGACAACTTTGGCCATCTCTTGTTCCACCTTAAAAAAGAAGTTGCCGTCCCGCAAAAATGAATTTTTTAGAAATAAAGACTCAATCTGATCCTTCATAATCTTTTTGAGCATTTTTTGATATCGTCCGGTATTCCGTCCTAATATGGCTCCTCCTTAATTATGGTTCATCCCCTATTGTACTTTCCCATTACCCCGCGAATATATTTGGCGGTTGCCGGATCTCCGACCGTTTCCAGTTGCGCTACTCCGGAATGCAATAAAGCAATTCCTTGAGGTGAAACCGATTTCGGTCCGGAGAACGCACCGGCTAGTAAGTTAACCGGATTGGTGAATGGGGCGGCGGCCGCCAGAAACTCACCCGCCGGATTATATCCGGCTATTAATCTTTTGGCTTCACCACTCGATGCCGGTAGTCTGGCATTTCCCGTATTTAGTTCAAAATCAGCTCCGGTAGCCGTATTATTACCTGCATCAGGAAACACAGCTTTAGCCACATTGACGGACGCTTCGAGAAATTGATTGCCATGCACATTAATTAAGGCACCTAGCCCAACAACGATCGCGACCATAGCGGCTACCGAAGCTAACACTCCGGCAGTAGACGTCCCGCCGGAAACCGGCTCAGCCAGTAACGAGATGATCAGCAACACAAGAGCGATGATTAAGCAAACGATCAGAAGCAAAAAAGCCAGTACTCGGCTGTTTTCAGCGCCCCAATCCACAATTGATTGAATAAATCCTTTGATAGCATTTACTACCGGTCGCGCCCCCTCAATCGCCCGATCAATTATTTTTTTGATGTTATCCAGCCATTCTTTAAGACTCTTCATGATTTCTCGAAATACCGGGTACCATAAAGGGCTGATTTGCAAGCCCTGCCCGGTACACCAATACACGACGGCCCCTAAATTGTCGGCTTCAATATGAAGGCTTTTTAGCGGGTCGCCCCAAAACGGGCCAAGGTTTAAGTCGGTACCGGTCCTGCCCGACAAATCCAGAATTCCGCCGAGAATCCTTTTCCCTACTTTTTCGAGATAATTTATATCGGCCAAATCTTGATGAGGAACCCGGACTGACCATTCATTATGTCTTTGCCGGTAATGGGCCGCTTCTTTCTGAGCCATTGTACATCCAGTAGCGGTCGATTTAATTTCAGCCACATTCACCTTCGCCCCCGTATTTTGCCAAAGGTCAGCGAAACCGTACGGTGTAATGAAAGGCGGATTCGGGATTCCCATCAATAATTTTGTTGCCCGGGGGATCGCGGATGGTTGGATTCCCAAAAGTGTCGCAATCTGACCATGGGCAAT
>JASFQO010000332.1:0-4101 GCA_050115405.1 Bacillota bacterium | reverse complement strand
ACCTTGCCGGCTAAATATAAGACGAAAGAAGTCTATGAAAACTTCAATTATTACTTTAATAATTTGCCGGGGAACGGTAGTTTTTCGATCATGACCGAACCGCGGATTAACATCTCCGCCGTGCCGGGTGGGGCTTTTGAACTTTTGGCGCAGCAGGTGGAGAAAATTCCGGGGGTCATCTTTACTTTTCATGACGGCAACAGTATCGGTATTATTTTAAAAAACACCAAAGTCAGTCCGGCGGTGCAACGGCGGGTTAAACAGATCATCAAACGCTATCAGATTTTAGAGGTCCGTTTAAACTCAGGCCATTCTTCCCAGGAATTGTTAAATATGGGGAAACGGGTCTCGCAATCGTTACTACAGTTGCCGGGGGTCGATTATGTCCGGGACTTAAGTCTGAGCGACACCGGGAATGACTATCAGTATATGGTGAATACCTTGATTGGCATTAAAAAATTTCTGCTGGCCTATGCCACGGAGGTGACCGTGACCACGGATGCCGGTCAAAATTTGGCGATCGGCGATTTGCTGGCGTTAAGAGGGAGAGACACTGTCGGTAAGCCCGGATCGTTGTTAAAACCGCTGGACGTAGTGGTTAAAGTAACAGCCAAGGACGCCGACGGAATTCGGGGTTTAATCACGCAGGGCGACGCCTCATATTTGGATGACAATCAGGTTTATCGGTTGTTGCCCGGGGATAAGGTTGGCGACCGCGTCGGGACGGTTACGGTCTCCAGCCGGAAAAACCAGGTGGCTTATGCCATGGAACAGGGGATCGAGTTGCTTAAACAGGTGCAAGGGACTCTGGACAGTTATGAACAAGCTACGGGCGGGCCTGATTTTACCTTGCAAGAACTCAATAAGGTAGCCGGACAGTTAAACACGGTTAAACAGGCGCTTACGCTGATTGAGTCCAATATATCCGGTACGAATGGCCAAGTTAACCGGAACAGCTTGGCGGGAGCCGCCAATTTAATCAATAGCGTCGGCGATGACTTGGACTATCTGGCACAGACTTTTGGCCGGGTGCGTGTCTTGGAAAACCGGTTCGACGAGGCGTTGACCGGGTTTGGCGCCGCCCGTTCATTGCTGGGAAGCTCGTTAGTACAAAATTCCCTGGGAGTTTCCGGCGGGCTGTTGGAGAAGCTGAACTTACTCGACGGACAGCTTGGGCTGATCGAAAGCGCGCTCCGGGAACGGGTCCGGCAGGTGGACGACTTTATTAACCGCTTCAACCCGGTGGTGGCGGTGTTGCTCTCGTGGCGTAATAAAGCGCGGGACTTTGCCGGCCAGGTAAACAATTTCAGCAGTACATTTACACCCGGTTCCGCAGATCATCACCGGTTAACCGAGTTGATTACTGCGACCGACCGGGTCAACGCCTTTCTGACCGGGACGGGACTGACCAATATGCAATCGGGCTTAAATCTGATTTCGGACCGTTTGGTCCGGGACCGAAATCTTGACTTGAAGACCTTGATTACGGAAATGGAGAAAGCCCGGTCCGCTTTGCCGCGCTTAATGGATGAAGAGATCGGCCATTCGGTGGATTTGATCGAACGTTATGTCGGCGGGGAGACACCCAGCGGCGAAAAAATCCAGATTTTCACCCGGGCCGGCATTGATCGGAACCTGGCCGCAACAGTAATTAAGCAGGAATTAAACCAGGAACAACTAACGCTTTTTTCTTTGCCGGTCGGGACGATTCAACCGGATATCCGGGGGGAACTTTTTAAAATCTTAGGTGAAGTGCGTTCCACCATTGCCGCTTTAATGGTGATGGTGTTGTGGATTTTTTCTTTTATCCTGGACCAATCTTTGATTATTGCCATGTTAAAACAGATGGACCGGCAGTTTCGCCCCGTAAAGGCGGATTTGTCCAATCGCTGGCTGAATAAAGCCTGGCATGGTCTGGGCCGATTGATTCATCCGGCGAATTTATATGCGACAGGGGTCGGCGCCGTCTGGCTCGGCGGCGCGTTAACGCTCTCCGGCGCCCAAATACCATATTTAACGGTGTGGCACGTGATGGTCATCGGCGGGATTTCGGGAATGGGAATGGCGTTGGTGGCGGGAAAGATCAATCCGGTGAACCAGGAAGAAGTAATGGCCGGATTATCGTTGGGATTGCCCTTTCAGACCATTATGCGCGAGATTGTGATCCCCGCCGGGCGCCCCGGATTGTTACAGGTGTTGAATCGCTGGAAAATGACTATGAAATAAGAGGCAAGGATCATGTTGAATATTACCGGCTTGCATAAAAGTTATGGAGCGATCAAAGCATTAAAAGGGGTTGACCTGAAGGTGGCCCGCGGCGAAACGGTGGTCTTGATGGGCCCCTCCGGCTGCGGCAAGTCCACCCTGATCCGTTGCATTAACCGGTTAACTGAGCCCGATAGCGGGATAATCGAAATGGACGGGCAGGATATTACCAGGTTAAATGTGCAACAACTATTATTGACCCGCCGGAAAATCGGCTTTGTCTTTCAACATTTCAACCTGATCCGCCGCCTGAATGCATTGGATAATGTCGCAATGGCTTTGCGCTTGCAGGCGGTCCCGACGGACGAGGCCAACCGGCGTTCCCGGGAGGCTTTGGTCAAAGTCGGTTTGGGGCATAAATTACGCGACTATCCCGGCGAATTGAGCGGTGGCGAACAACAACGGGTCGGGATTGCCCGGGCCCTGGCGCTGGAACCGGAGATTATGCTGTGGGATGAACCGACGGCTTCGTTGGACCCGATTTTGGTGGGCGAAGTGATTGAAGTAATGGAAGATTTGGTCAAAAGCCGCGCGACCACAATGCTGATCGTGACCCACGAACTTTCTTTCGCCCGGCGCGCGGCCGACCGGATCGCTTTTTTGGATCATGGGCAAATCGTGGAGTCCGGCCCGCCGTATCAGGTTCTGGAGCAGCCGGTATCCGAAATCGGCAAAAAGTACCGTAATTTATTAAGGTATTAATTATTGACTTTGGTTTGATACTGGCATATAATGCTTGAAGGTATATCATATTGGGATAGCTAATAGTTCTAGCTAATAGTTTTATAGGGGGATTTTGATGAATTATCAACAGACCGTCGCCGCTCCGGTGGTTATTTCCGGACAGGCTTTACATTCAGGCGTTACGGTTGCCATGCGAATTTTACCGCTACCGGCCGATAGCGGCGTCTGGTTCCGCCGGGTGGATTTATCGGGGAAACCGCAGGTCAAGGCGGATGTGAATGCGGTGCTTGACACCAAACGTTGCGTTAGTATTGGCAAAGATAATTGGCGGGTGGCGACCATTGAGCATTTAATGGCGGTCTTCCATGGATTGGGAGTGGACAATTGTCTAGTGGAGGTCGATGGCGCCGAATTGCCGATGGGCGACGGCGGCGGCCGGTTTTTCGCCGAGCGCGTTTTGCAAGCCGGCCTGGCCGGTCAGGCCAGCCCCCGCAATTATACCTGTATTACCGAACCGGTTTGGGTTGAGGGCGTGGTCATGAAAGGCCGGGAACCGGGTAAGGCCACTTTGGTCGCTTTGCCCAGCGACCGCTTTGAAGTGAGTTTTACTTTTACTTCGGACCATGAAATCACCGGAACTCAGTATTACCATTTTGACCTTTCCCAAGAGCGTTTTTTAAACGAGATTGCCGCTGCCCGGACAATTGCTTTTCGTAAGGAGATCGACTATTTGCGCAGTCAAGGTTTGGCCCTGAGTAATGACATCAATTGTGTGGTGGTGGTCAGCGACGCCGGTTATGAAAATGAACTGCGTTTTCCGGAGGAGATTGTCCGCCATAAGATCCTTGACATTTTGGGCGATCTCTATTTACTGGGTTCGCTCAAGGCGCATATTATCGGTATTCGTTCCGGACATGCCCTGGATTTTGAATTGGCGAGGTTAATCGCCAAAACGATCAAGCCGCAAGAAAAATCGGTTGGGTTTTAGTCAGTTTTGTAAATATCGAAGGGGGTATATCAGTGTACGATATTAATGAAATTAAAAAATTATTACCGCACCGTTATCCGTTTTTATTAGTTGATCGGGTATTGGAGCTTGAGCCCAGACAAAGGATTGTGGCTTTGAAGAATGTGACCGTTAATGAAGAGTTT
>JASFQO010000331.1:0-4102 GCA_050115405.1 Bacillota bacterium | reverse complement strand
CAGATCGAGGAAATTGCCACTGAATTAAAAGTGCCTCTCCAGCGAGTTAAATATGCGCTGGACTTGGTTCAAGAGTTGCAACCATGGGGTGTGGCCGCTAGAAATTTACAAGAATGTTTGAATATTCAACTGCGCAAAAAACAGCTTTGGAATGAATCACTTGGCCGAATGGTTGCAGAATGTTTGGAGTTAATCGCTAATAATAAACTAAAAGAAATTTCTAGAAGGTTGGACTTAAGTTTGGACAAAGTCCAGCATTATTGCCAGATAATCCGGACGCTGGAACCCAAACCGGCCCGCGGTTTTTATACCGGTAATCCGGAAGGCTATATTGTTCCGGAAGCTTTTATCATTAAGAGTAATGATGAATTAGTGATTTTAATGAATGAAAGCATGTTGCCGAAATTAACCGTTAATCAGTTATATAATAATATTATCAAGCATGGTGAAAATCAAGCCGATTTTGAATTTGTCAAAACTAAACTCAACAGTGCCCTGTTTCTCATTAAAGGAATCGAACAGCGGAAGATGACACTCTACAATATTTTAGTGCAAATCGTCGCAAGGCAGAAAGACTATTTTCAGCTTGGCGAACAATATCTGAGGCCAATGACGATTGCTGATATTGCCGGTAGACTTGATATTCATGAATCAACTGTTAGTAGGGCGATCAAAGAAAAATATATTTGTACCCCCTTTAAAACGGTCAAACTCAAAGATTTATTTTCGGTAGGTCTTGATTTTAATACAACGGAAGAAAGCATCTCCGTTAAACTGGTTAAGAAAAAAATTCAACAATTAATTGCCGGTGAGAATAAAACCGAACCATTGTCGGATCAAGATATTTGCAATATTTTAAAACGGATGGAGATTGTAATTTCCAGACGCACGGTAGCCAAATATCGCGAAGAAATGGCGATTGGATCTTCCGTAAAACGCAAAATGTTTTAATATTTAAGTTGAAAAGGGGATCTGATAATTCGACTGCCGGGTTATTGCCAGGACAGGGAAAGTTTAAATTTCAAGGGGGCGGCCTTATTTGGAGACAATCTTAAAGAAGATGCAAAATACCGTAATCAAATATGCCAATGTTTTGTCCGATGTGTTAAAGGTTGATATCGAAATTGTTGATCATAATCTGAATCGAATCGCAGGGACAGGGCAGTTTACCGGGAAAATTAACATTGATATGTCGAAGGAAGGGTATGTCTACCGGAAGGTAATTGAGACCGGCGAACAAAAAGTAATTAAGTATCCGGGAAAACATGCGCTCTGTGTTAGCTGTCCCAAAAGATCCAAATGTGAAGAGATCTTTGAAATGAGTACCCCGATTAAATTAGGCGCAAGGGTGATCGGTGTCATCGGATTTGTGTGTTTTGACAATTCACAGCGAAGGCACATCATCAATAATTTCGATACTTTTAGTAATTTTTTGGAGCAGATTGGCGAATTGATGTCGTCAAAAGCCAAAGAAGAACTGGAGAACGAAAAGACGCATTTGCTGGTTGAACTTTTAAACCATATTGTGGATAAGGTGGAAGATGGTGTAGTTATCATTGACAAGTCCAATAAAACAATGAGGATCAATGAAAGGGCTAAAAGCATCTTAGGTGGAATTAACGAGAATATTCCTTCATTTATCATTAGACCGACGGGAAATTCCATATTAAACAAAAAAGAATATGAGGTTGCGGTTGACAATATCAAACATATTGTTCTTGGTGAAGAATATCTCATTGAGCTTGATGACGGAAATTTTAATAAAATTTTTATTTTTAACGATATCAGACAGAAAAAAGAAGAGTTTTTTTCGCTCACTAATACCGGCAAGGATATTGGGCTCGAAGAAATTGTTGGAGTATCCCAAGAAATATCCAAGTTGAAGCGGGATACCTTAAAAGTTTCCCGTAATTCCTCGACTGTGTTAATCACCGGGGAAAGCGGCACCGGAAAGGAGTTGTTCGCTAGGGCGATTCATTTAAACAGTGCTCAGGCGAAAGGACCGTTTGTGACGATTAACTGTGGGGCGATACCGGACTCCCTCTTGGAAAGCGAACTGTTCGGATATGTGAAAGGGGCTTTTACCGGCGCTAACCAAGGAGGAAAAATCGGCAAATTTGAATTTGCCGACAAAGGCACGATTTTTTTGGACGAGATTGCCGATCTGCCCTTGTATATGCAGGTCAAATTGTTAAGGGTCCTTCAAGAAAGAAAAATAACCAGAATCGGCAGTAATGTCTCCATCGAAGTCGATGTCAGAATCATTGCCGCCACCAACCGGGATCTTGAAGAAATGATTAGTGAGCGGACGTTTCGGGAAGACCTGTATTTCCGAATTAATGTCATTCCGTTAAATATTCCTCCTTTAAGAGAGAGGAAAGAAGATATCAAAGTACTGGCCTTGCATTTTATCAATAAGTACTCGCAATTGTTGCAAAAAAATGTAATGGAAATCGCGGCTGATTTTTGGGAACGGCTCTACGGGTATAAATGGCCGGGCAATGTACGGGAATTGGAAAATGCCATCGAGTTTATGATTAACATGATGGACAATAGCGGAATTTTATCAGCCGATCTTTTGCCCAAAAAAATATTAACTGTTGGCCGTAATGAGTTTTCTCAAGAGCAAGAGGAAGTTTTAAACCTTAACCAAGTAGAGAAGCTGACCATAGCGAAAGCCTTACAAATTTACGGGACGACTACCAAGGGAAAACAAGCCGCCGCACAGGCTTTGGGGATTGGGACGGCTACTTTATACCGAAAAATGGATTTATATAGGCTTTCGCACAGATAAAATTATTTTGTTATATTTATGTCATATTATTGATAAATTATTGTCGGGATTTATCATAACGACAACATGAATGTGCCCTTTAAATACGATAATATACGATAATATTGGAATACTTCTCAAATTGATAAGTGTAAATTATCATTTTGAGAAGTGTTTTGTTCTTAAAATTAAGTTTTTAAAATTAAGTATTGTTATAAAACGGCGAAATTTCATTTTATAAATCACAAAATACAAGCGTATTCCAGCAATAAAAATTTAGTTAGGAAGGACGTTGAAATTTTGATATTTTGGCACATTTATTGCTTTTGTTTTTATAATGTACGGAATTTACAGAACAATCAAATATAATGGGGGACTAAAAAAGTTGGACATTAAGTATATTTCAAACCCAAATATAAAAACCGACAGTAGCAAACAGATCACGCTTAACTTTCTTTCTCAAGCGAAAATCAAAAAAGTACGGCAATTTTTTAATAGTTTTAAAGAATATAAGCCTACACCTTTGCATAGTCTGGATAGTCTGGCTAGAGAAACCGGCGTCCGGAAGATATTGGTCAAGGATGAATCTTACCGGTTTGGCCTGAATGCCTTTAAAGTACTGGGCGGCGCTTATGCGATCGGTAAATACTTAAGCAAAAAGTTGGCTGTGGACCTGGCCGAACTGTCGTTTGAAAAATTATGCTCAAAAGAGATGAGGGGACGGATTGGGGATTTGAAATTGGTAGCAGCCACCGACGGTAATCATGGCCGGGGAGTTGCCTGGGCGGCGCGGCGGATGGGACAGAAGGCGGTAATATTTATGCCCAAAGGTTCGGCGCAAGCAAGATTGGAGAGTATTCGAGACGAAGGGGCGGAGGTGGCGATAACCGATTATAATTATGATGATGTGGTTGAGTATGCTAAAGAATATGCCAAAAAACATCATGGTGTGATGATTCAGGATACGGCCTGGAATGGTTATGAGGAAATTCCCACCTGGATTATGCAAGGCTATGCGGTGATCGCGGATGAAATCACCGGGCAGTTAAGGGAGGAGGCTATCGAAAAACCTACCCATATATTTCTTCAGGCCGGCGTCGGTTCATTTGCTGCCTCCATCCAAGGGTATTATTCTTGCAAATTTGGCGGACATGCTCCGGTCACTGTGATTGTTGAGCCGGAAAAAGCAGCCTGTATCTTTAAATCGGCTTTGGTGAACGACGGCCTGCCTCATTCGGTCAAAGGCGACTTGGATACGATTATGGCGGGGCTTGCCTGTGGCGCGCCTAATACAATAGGCTGGAATATCCTGAGAGACTATGCCAATAT
>JASFQO010000330.1:0-4122 GCA_050115405.1 Bacillota bacterium | reverse complement strand
AAAATTGCCATTTTTTTGAAGTCGGTAAAAGGGTTTGGAATTGATTTCCAGAACAAATTATAGTTGGTTTTGTAAAGTGGCAGTGCGGAAACGACTGCGGCCTGATCCTGCAGAAAAAGGATGTTATCAGCAAAATGAAGAAATCAGATTATCAAAGCAAATTATTGCAAGTTTTTCGTTATTTGCAAGCTTATCATGGCATGAAAAACCCGCCGCACCAAAACTTACAGGAGTATCAATGGCATTTATTCCTGGATGAGCTGCCGGAACATGAAACGGTGGTTTGGAACCGAGCGCAGGTGGCGGAAAGCGGCGAATCCGATGAGGATTTTATTGTCAAGATCCGGCGTCCGGTGGCGGAACGTTGCCCGGAACCACCGGCGCTCATCCGGGAGTGGGTGGCGGAGGGGTGGCGTGACCCGGAAAGTCGGATCCAACTGTATCAGAGCGCCGCGCCCTTAGTTACGCCACGGACTTTGGCGGAAAATTCCGGTCAGGGCCCAGTAAGTGACGAACCTGAAAAAATTGCCCTTTATCGGCAGTGGAGCGACCAATGGGAAAACTGGCGGCGGGGTCAGTTGCAAGCTCGCCGGGTTTTGGAGATTTATGATCTGTTTTATCAGCTCTATTCCCAATTGAAACGCGAAGCGGAACAGGTTGAACTGGTTTGGGCCGATGGGATTTTAAAAGCGCCGACCGTCAAAGGGGAAATAACCAGACATCCTTTGCTGGCGCAACGGGTGGAACTGGTATTTGATTCCGAACGACCGGAGTTTAAGATTGTCGCGGTTGACTGTCAACCGGAATTTAACAGCGATTTGTTACGGCAGATTAGTGGAGTTAACAGCGAGGCGCTGGGGGAGTGCAGGGAAGGATTTGCAAAACGGATTAGCTTTTTATATGATAACGACTCTAAGCTTAACGCTTTTTTAACCGAGCTGGCGGCCTGGCTGGAGTCCGACGGATATTTTACTATCGACCGCGAGGAATTTAACCGGCGCTATGAAGGGCTGGCCATTTTAAAACGCCCGGTGTTGCTGTTGCGGCAACGTACTTTGGGATTGAGCGCCTTTTTAACGCAAATTAGGGACGACATCAGCCAAGGCGGTAAGTTGCCGGCTCCGCTGGCCATGTTGTTGGGTTTGGAAGCGACGCCGTTAGAAAGAGCCAATCCGGAACCGGCGGATATTAGGGCGATCAACGGAGAGAGTGAAGCCGTGCTTTTTGCCAAAGAAGCCAATTTTGAACAGTTGCAGATTGTCCAAAAATTGTCCCAAAGCGGCGCCGTTTTGGTCCAGGGACCGCCCGGCACCGGAAAGACGCATACGATTGCCAACTTGATCGGGCATTTTTTGGCGCAAGGCCGGACCGTACTGGTAACCAGCCATACCTCCAAAGCGTTGCGTGTTTTAAAGGAAAAAATAGTCCCGGCGTTACAGGCGTTGTGTGTTACGGTATTTAATGAAGATCGCGAAGAGTTGGAACGCTGTGTCACCGCAATAATTGAAATGATCGCCGGCAACAGTCCGGAGGCATTGGCTAAAGAAGCAGCGGCCTTAATCGACCTGCGCAGGGAGATTTTTGCCTGCCGGCAGGAGGTACAACAACGCTTGGTGGAACTGTGTCAAGGGGAGTACCGGCCGATCAACGTTGGCAAACAGAATTATACCGTAAAGACCGCCGCCCAAATTGTGGTTGCCGGCGCCGGGGTACACGACTGGATTCCGGGTCCGGTACGAATGGGGTCGGCCTTGCCGCTGACCGGTTCCGAACTGGCCGGTCTTTACCGAACTAATCGTACTTTGACCCCCGAGGATGAAGCGGAATTACGTTTGCCTTTACTGGAAGTCACCCAATTGTGGCCACCGGAGGAAGTGAAACGGCTTCTGGCGGACCTGGCGTTGGGCGAGACGGCCCCAACTCTGGAACAAGCGGAATATTGGACGTCCAAACAGGAGCCGGACGCAACCCGGATAGCGGCGTTGCTGGACCAAGTCAATAAGCTTGACAATGATTTGAAGACGGGGAGTCTGTGGGAGCAGAAGGTTCGGGCGGCCGGCTTTTTAGACGGTAATTATAGGCGACCCTGGGAAATGTTACTGGAAAATATCCGGATGGCTTTTGAACAAAATGCCGCTTATCAAACAGTTTGGATTGACTATGAACCGTGGATTCCGACTGATCTGGTCAATGAGGGGACCCTAGATGATTTAGTCGCTATTATGGACTATCTGCAATCCGGCAAAAAGTTGAATTTCTTAACTTTGTTACAGCATAGCACTTGGAAAGCGCTGATTATCCAGTCGCGCGTCAAAAATGCCATGCCGGTCACAGAGGAACATTTTCAATATTTATTCCAGGGAGTGCAACTGGCATTGGCGCGGCAGGATTTAAAACGGCGCTGGCATAAATTGGTTGAGGAAGCGGGCGGCCCGTCGGTTGAAGACTTCGGCGTCCATCCGGAAGGTGGAATGCGGCAATATTTCGACCTGATTGGCAATTTACTTGATTGGTATCCCCGGCAATGGCAGCCGATGGAAGGGCAATTGCAGGAGCTGGGGTTTGCTTGGAAGAAATTTTGGCAAGACCAACCGCCGGTGGCAGCCGACTTAAGCGGGCTCGGCCGGTTGACTGTCGCCTGCGCCCAATTACGGTTGGTGTTACTGGCGCGACAAAACCGGCTGCGGACGGAATCGGTTCGCACTCGATTTCAGTTAAAAGCCGCGGCTTTGGAAGCATATCGCAACAGTAATGGGATGGCCGCCCCGGCCACCAACGATTTGCAACTGGCCCTGAAAAATCAGGATGTCATACTCTATCGTCAGGCCTATCAACGGATTGTGGCATTGGCAGCGTTGACTACGGACGCGAAACTTCGGCAGACTACTTTAAAAAAACTGGCGCCCATGGCTCCCGTTTGGGCGGAGGCGGTCCGGAACCGGGCGGGCCAACATGGATTGGCCGAATTACCGGGCGACCCGACTCTTGCCTGGGAGTGGCGGCAATTGCATGATGAATTGGAATTGCGGGATCGAGAAGATGGTGACCGGCTACAACAACAGGCCGAACAATTGCAGTGCCAATTACGCCAGGTTACCATCCGGTTAATTGAAAAACAGACCTGGGGGAAAATCTGCCTGACTTCGTCAGCCCAGCGTCAGGCGTTGATTGGTTGGAAAGAATTGCTGAAAAAGATGGGTAAGCGGACCGGAAGTCGGGCGCCGCTTTTGATGGAGGAGGCCCGCAAGTTGATGCCGCAATGCCAGGCGGCGGTCCCGGTGTGGATCATGCCGCTCGCGCGGGTGGCGGAAAACTTTAACCCCGGTGTCAACCGGTTTGATGTGGTGATTATTGACGAGGCCAGTCAATCGGATCCTCTGGCGCTGGCAGCTTTATATCTGGGCCGGCAAGTAGTGGTAGTCGGCGACGACCAGCAGGTCAGCCCGGATGCCGTGGGGCTAAATCAGTCCGAAATTCAAAATCTGATCAACGACTATCTGCGGGAGATCCCCAACCGACAGCTTTACGACGGGCAATCATCACTCTATGACCTGGCCAAATGCAGTTTTGACCCGGTCTGTTTAAGAGAGCATTTTCGGTGTGTCGCCCCGATTATTGAGTTTAGCAACCGTTTATCTTATGACGGGCGGATCAGGCCGCTCCGCGACTCCGGCGCCATGGCCTTACAACCACCGGTGGTCGCCTGCCAAGTTCCCGATGGGGTGGCGCAAGAAAAAGTAAATCGGGCGGAGAGCGAGACCGTGGCGGCCTTGCTTTTGGCCTGTCTGGAACAGTCGGAATACGCAGCGGCGACCTTTGGCGTGATTTCCCTGTTAGGTACGGAACAGGCCGTAGCGATTGATGCCATTTTAAGACGGCGTTTGTCGGAAAAGGAATATACCGGACGGCAGATTTTATGCGGCAACCCGGCCCAGTTTCAAGGCGATGAGCGGGATGTCATCTTTATTTCTCTGGTTGATTCCGCCTTAGAAGCCGGACCTTTGAATTTACGATCGTTCGGCGCCCAGGAAATGTATAAAAAACGTTATAACGTCGCGGCCAGTCGGGCGCGGGACCAGCTTTTTGTAGTGTATTCCCTGGATCCGGAGACGGATTTGAAAA
>JASFQO010000329.1:0-4122 GCA_050115405.1 Bacillota bacterium | reverse complement strand
AGTTTATGACGTAATTGTTTGTGGGGGAGGCACTTCCGGCGTTGCGGCAGCCATCGCCGCGGCGCGGACCGGCGCCAAAACCTTGTTGGTTGAAAAAATTGGGACCTTAGGCGGTCAAATGAACGTCTCCGGCCCTCCCGGATTCGCGTTTGCGCGTCTTTTTAATCCCAAAGGAGAACAGGACATCGCCGGAATTGTCGCGGAGATCTATGACCGGTTATATCAAACCAACCACGCGCTTCCGCATCTCCGACCGGCATTTCGCGCTAAAACCGGTTACACTTTCTCCTATATCGATCCTGACTGGTTTAGTATGGTCATTTTTGAGATGATGGAAGAGAACAATGTGATCTTACTACTAGATACTCTGGTTGTCGGAGTAACCAAAAAAGAGCATACTGTTACCGGTATTGTTGTCGAGAATGCCAATGGGCGTAATGAGATCAAAGGAAAAATTGTTATCGACTGTACCGGCGAAGGTTATGTTTCCGCCCAGGCGGGCGTAGAGATGGCATGTGCCTCCCGGGATGAAATTCAGCCCCATACACTGGCATTCACCGTTGACGGGGTTGATTGGGAGGAATTACTACATTACCTGCGGGAACATCCTGAAGAATTTTCCTACCAACAACTGATCCACCCCGATATTGAAAGTAATAAAGAGGATGTCTATAATGTTTACCGTCACTGTACCGAGGTCACCGAACTGGGCGAAATCATGGGCTTCTATCAACTGCGTGACAACGCTCTCAAAAATGGCGACTGGCACCCTTACAGCGGGGCGGGCTTCTTCTTGACTCCCAAAGAAGGCGGTCATATTCAAGCCCATTTCCAACATTCATCCCAGGTTGACCACTGCCTGCCGACTGACGCTTGGGATCTTACCAAATGCATGATTGAATGCCGTAAGCAAAACATGATTGCCTGGAGATTTTTTAAAAACTATGTCCCCGGCTTTAAAAACGCCTATATTACTAAGACCTGCACTGAACTTAGACTGCGTGAGGGTCCCAGAATCGTTGGCGACTATATTCTGACCAAGAAAGACGTGGGAAACTGTCAAACATTCCCGGACACTATCCTTTGCGCACAGGGAATCAATTGTTCCCCTATCGTTGTTAATTCAATATTTCGGGTATTACGGTTAAATAGTTTCACTCCTAACTCACGTTCCAGACTTAATATCTGTTTTGAAAGCGAAGACTGTGAAATAAAAAGCTCATTGGCGGCAGTTGTAAACTTATCATATTTTTACAATTGCTAAAAAGTAGCTTAGTTTTTGCAACTCCATGAATAGTCCTCCCCCCCAGATACTATCATAAGTCAAGAAAAAATAAGGAGGCGCTCTTATTTTTGCCCAACTACAAAATATTTTCCGAGCCTTCTCCTCTAATTATTTAAATTATATCATAAATTTGCCTAATTATAAAAGTTAAATGCTCCAAAACTTCAAAGCTTCGTTCCGCACGGCCTTTATGGCGACCATAATTTGACAAACATCGAGCCAGCCACCGCCACGCATATCTCATAATATTACATAATTTTTCACTTCGAATTGTAACAATCGGGCAAATTGTGAATTAAGTCAGATCTATATGAAGATCCGCACTTTAAATTCATGATGGCAGCAGGGACATTCCACCGTATGTTTTCCCGTCTTGCGCGGCAAACGCAGGACCGTTTTGCAATGAGGGCATCTACGAAAACGACGGGTTTTAAACTCTTTGATCCGCCGAATTGTCAAAGCGCTTTTGGCTTTAATCCGGTTCCAAATCTTGAGAAACTGTTCGTTTTCCCGGCGCCTTTGATAAACATTCCGCGACAATGGTCTGAAAATCATCCCAATCAGAACCATCCACATCAAAATGTCAACCACAGACCAACGAATAAACGCGCGGGCGACCAATAAAACGAAATAGACCGCCATCAAACCATAATACAGTTGATCGACACCGTATCTGCCGGACATAAAACGGGCCAGCTTATCTCGAAAATTTGCCATTTCGTTCACTCCTTATTGACACTATTATCTGCAAAACATACAACATAATCTTGCCAGACAAATACCTAAACAGATCTGGTCTAAACTGATTAAAGGCATACCAAAGTCTTGGCTCTGCTTCTGATATACGCGTCCGCCGTTTTGAATTTGAGCTAAGAGACGCCGATATTCCAGGTTATTCGGATCCATTTGCACCGCTGTTTTGGCGTGATTCAAAGCTGTAATGCGGTTACCGCTACCGAAATTTGCAATTGCGCTGTAACAATACCATTCGGCGTTCCTATTAGTAATGCTGGCCAACACATTAAGAGCATCCTCATAATATCCCGACCGTAAATAATTTTTAACCGGATCAAATTCGGAATTTTCGCGTCTTTGCTGCCGCCCGTTACCGTAAGAGCCGAAGCCGCCAAAGGGATCAAATCCTCCAAAGGGATTAAATCCCCCAAAAGGATTAGAGTCTTCGCCAAACGGATTATATTCTTCAGAAGAGCTGTTTCCGCCGGCGGATGAACCTTGACTGTCATAACCTCCGCCACTGTATGTTTGGGAAGCGTTACCGCTTTTGATCTGTTCGTAAGCGGCGTTAATTTCACTCATTTTTTGGGCGGCCGCTTTATCACCGGGGTTCAGGTCCGGATGATATTTTTTCGCCAGTTTACGATAGGCTTTTGTAATTTCTTCTTCTGAAGCGGTCGGAGAAACACCAAGCACTTTGTAAGGATCGGATATCATCGTTTATGTCTCTCCTTTGTTTTCTTCTCTGCGATTACATACCTTGTCCAAACACCTGAGTATAGGATGTTATCAATCAGTTTCTGATCCCGATCGATTGGCAACCGTTTGTATTTTTCGGTACAGTCAGCCATCAGGAGATTCAAGATATCACTGAAATTTGCGGATGAGGTCGTGTACAACGGATTATAGCGTTCCTTTTTGAGATCCGCCTTTAGATCAAGGCAGGCATCCATGATATAAATGAATTTGCCGAGCGATTTTCCAAATATCCGTAAAGGGTTCGCATATTCATCTTCCCGGAAAACGAAAATTGCGCTCATTAGTTTCCCAAAGCAATTTGCGGGAATGTCCGGGTTGGGTTCTCCCGCTTTTTCGATTTTGGAAAGCTCGCGCAAGCATTCGCCAATTACGGTAGATTGAGTGGGATACTGTACGGTAATTAACTTCGCTCTCCGCTCAAACAGTTTGGCCGCGCACAGCGACAGTACCTGGCGATCATCGGCCCAATCGTCCAGAAAATTGTAATAGGCAAGCAGCACATTCATGTCGGCGGCATAGTCGGTGATTTCATTCCGCCAATATTCATGTTCCTTCAAAGGATGAATGAAGCATCGCTCGGTTTTAACCGTAGCATCACTTTTATAAAACGCCGCAAGCAACAGGACCAAAAAAGTCATGTCATAGGTAAGCGTGATCCGGCTTATTGTCCCGTGACGTTTTCCCAATGCCTTGCATAAACCGCAATAACAAGACCGATATTGTTTTTTTTCTTCCGGTGTTAATTTATCCGCGTTGGCAACAATATAGCCAAACATCTTATTGATCCGCACCTGCCTTATTCAGATCTCGATCCGCATCGGTGATCGCAATGACTGTAATTATCTTAACTGTTGCCATCGGATACTTTTTGTTGCATGGTTTCCAAAGTGGCGGACAGCTCATTGCAAGCCGCAGCGAGTTGCGTTTTATCTTTACCTTTTAATACCTTTTTCATACGTTTGACAGACTCGTCGAGTGTCTTACGATCATTTTTATCCAGCTTTTTCAGAAGCGCCTCCGCCTGATAAATTAGCTGTTCCGCCTGATTTTCCGCGGCGGCTGCTTCTTTATGTCTGGCATCCTCGATCGCATACTCCCGGGCGTCGCGAATCGCCCGCTCGATCTCCGCCTGACTTAAGTTTGAGGAGGCCGTAATGGTAATATTTTGCTCTTTACCGGTCCCGAGGTCTTTGGCTGATACATTGGCAATCCCGTTGACATCAATATTGAAGGTCACCTCAATCTGCGGAACCCCGCGCGGCGCCCGGCGGATACCATTGAGTCTGAATTTACCCAAGGTTTTGTTGTCGGATGCCCTGGCGCGTTCGCCCTGCAACACATGA
>JASFQO010000328.1:0-4122 GCA_050115405.1 Bacillota bacterium | reverse complement strand
AAAGTCCCGGCAATGGTGTACATCCATACTGTCGTCTTGGCGACATTAATCCCGGAAACTTTGGCGGCGTTGACATTTCCGCCAATTGCATAAGTATTTTTACCAAACCGGGTTTTATTTAAAAGCACCCACATCAACAAAGCTACACCAACAGCGATAATCACAATAAACGGAATCGAATACGGGCCTGTCCCCAGCGCGCCCGACCCCAGATTGGTAAAATCGGCCCGCAGTCCGCCGATTGGCTGCGAATTATTGGGCGGCATATCAAAATAAATTGAAGCAAAGCCATAAATCGCCACCATCGTCCCCAAAGTCGCAATAAACGGCGCTACTCCAAGCCGGGCCACCACAATTCCATTCACCATACCAAAAAACGTACAGGCTAAAATAGCAATTATAATCGGCAAAAACAGGGGCAACTGCGGCAATCCCGGGAAGAAAAGCCGCAAATAATCAGGAGCCTGCAGCATTGAGGCGGACACTACCGCCGCCAGGCCCACCATTCGTCCGGCCGACAAATCCGCGCCGGCGGTCAAAATAGCAAAGACCGCTCCCAAAGCAATGATCATCCGAGTCGACGACTGTAGCAAAATATCCCGCAAACAGGTAACCGACAGAAACCGCGGGTCAATAAAAGCCATGACGATAATCAACGCCAACAATACGAAATATATTGCATTTTGATAAATAAATCCCATCCATTTTTTTATTCTTAAATTCACCATTAATTCCCTCCTTCGTTTATGCCATAAATTGGGTGGCCAGCCGCATAATTTTTTCTTCCGTAGCTTCCGGGCCCGGTATTATTCCGGACAGCCGCCCTTCGCACATTACCATGATACGGTCGGACATTCCCAACAATTCCGGCATTTCCGATGAGATCATGACGATACTCTTGCCTTGCTTGGCCAGTTCCGCAATGATTGTATAAATTTCATATTTAGCCCCGACATCAATCCCGCGGGTCGGCTCATCCAACAGTAAAATATCCGGTTGGGTCAAAAGCCATCTGGCTAATAGTACTTTTTGCTGATTGCCACCGGATAAATCCTTGATTAACGTCGCCAGGGACGGGGTTTTGACCCGTAAACGCTCCGTACCGGCAAGCGCCGCCTGCTTGCGCTCCGCCTCATTCAATATTCCAAATTTAACATAACGCCGCTGATTGGCAATCACTATATTCTCCAACACCGACAAGACGGGAAAAATTCCGGTAACTCGTCGTTCTTCCGTTAACAAAGCAATTTTATGTTTAATCGCCGCTTCCGGGGAATGCAGTTGCACAGTGTGACCATTCAAATAAATTTGACCGCTTTTGATGGTCCGTAAACCAAACAAGGCTTCGATCAATTCGGTCCGTTGTGCTCCGACCAGTCCGCCCACTCCTAAAATCTCTCCTTTGCGCAGTTCAAACTCAATATTCCGGAATGATTGCGGCGCCGGTGAAGTTAAACCGTCCACTTTTAAGACTACTTCACCAGGATGGTTTTCCCGGTGCGGAAAGCGGTTGGTTAATTCTCTGCCGACCATCCGGGAGATAATCAAGTCGGTGCTTAATTCACCGGCCGTCCAAGTCCCTATCGTCTTTCCGTCCCGCATAATAGTCACTTCATCGGCAATCTGTAAAATTTCCCCTATTTTATGGGAAATATAAATAATCGCCACATCGCGGCGTCGTAATTCGCGAATTATTTTAAATAAATGCTCCACTTCATTTTCGGTCAATGAAGAAGTCGGTTCATCCATGATAATTACTTTGGCGTTATAGGAAACTGCTTTCGCGATTTCCAACAATTGAATCTTGGAGACCGAAAGCGAGCCCACAATGGTGTTCGGATGAATCTCCATCTCCAAGTTTTGCAATAGTTTCTCAGTGGCCGCAAACATTTTCTTGCGATCGACCAATTTAAAAGGGCCCCAACTTTTAACGGGAATTCGGCCCAACCAGATATTTTCCATCACATTGCGATACACCACCGGGTGCAATTCCTGATGGATCATAGAAATCCCCTGATCTAAAGCGGCTTTTGGTTTGCCAACCTCAATCCGCCGGCTATTCAACCTGATCTCCCCGGCATCCGGTTTATAAATCCCAAATAGACATTTCATCAACGTTGATTTTCCGGCCCCGTTTTCCCCCATCAACGCATGCACCGAACCGGAACGGACCTTTAAGGTTACATCATCCAGGGCTTTGACACCGGGAAATTCTTTGGAAATATGGTTCATTTCCAATAAAAAATCATTATCTGCCATCACCGCGCCTCCTCGGCTCATTCACTTGAACCAAAAATCATGTAAAAAACTCGTCTACTAATTTGAGGAAAGGAGGGGGCCGGTTTAATACCAAAGCCCCCTGCTCTCCTTGTAGCTAATCTATCTTGTGGTTGTCCGTGGTTGTCGCTTAGTTATTTCGCCTCATTCATATTGGCTTTGGTAATCTTTTTATAAGGAATCCAAATATACTTGCGGTTACTAATCCGATAACCGACCGTCGACTTGCGTATTCTTTTCTTTCTGGCTAAAGCATAGGCCAGGTTGAAAGTAGCTTTTCCTTGATTTTTAGCATCATTTAAGACTGTCCCCAGCAAAGTCCCTTCTTTCAAAGCCTTCAACGCCGGCGCGGTTGCGTCAACGCCAACCACCGGAAGGTATTTACCGCCTTTAAAGTAACCGGCCGCCTTGAGCGCTTCGATTGCGCCCAACGCCATATCATCATTGTTGGCCAGCACTACTTCAATCTTATTGCCTTGCGCGGCAATAAACGCCGCCATTTTTTCCTGACCTTTGACCCGATCCCACATTGCCGTGTCTTCGGCCAGCTTTTGCACTTTGATTCCCGCATCCTTAATCGCTTTAATTGAATATTTGGTCCGTAACTCAGCGTCCTGATGGCCGGGCTCGCCTTTTAACATTACATATTGGAGTACTCCATCTTTATTCCTATCAGCCCCAGGATGACTCTTCCAATAATCGACGACTAGTTCGCCGGACATGGTCCCGGATTGTTCGGCTTTCGCTCCGACATAATAGACTTTTCTCCACTTTTTCATATCTTCCGGCAACGGTTCGCGATTTAAAAATACTACCGGAATTCTGGCTTTCTTGGCCTTGTCAATGATTACGCCGGCGGCGGTCCGGTCAACCGGATTAATCGCCAGGGCATTCACACGTTTGGTGATAAAGAGGTCAACCTTATCATTTTGGGTCGGTTGCGAATTTTGACTGTCAACCATTTCCACCCGGGCCTTTTTCCCCGCCGCTTTTAAAATAGCGCTCCGGACGCTGCTCATAAAGGTATCGTCAAACTTATAGATAGCGCATCCGATAGTTATCCTTTTCGCGGCTCCTTGAACGAAAACACTGCCCAACATCAGGATCAATACTCCTGCGGTAATTGCCAATCCAGATTTTTTCACGTTAACTTCCTCCTTTAATAATTTTTAAACTAAAGCGTCCCCTACGTAAAATTACCATCTTTAACATCAAAGTCGCCTTTAGGAATACGCTAACTAAATTATAATTTTCTTTAATATCCACTTTTTCCCTCTGGAATTACCACTCTAAAAACTAAAAAAAACTATCTTTTAAGAAAGATAATTTTTTACAACCGGTAAAATACAATAATCAAAGTTTACCCGTCAATCTCATTGCTCATTATTTAGTTTAACCGCTCCACCGACCCGGACAAAAGCCACGCCGGTAATTTCCGCGTACCGACCTCCAACATATTTGGGGATTCAACCTTGGCGCCGGCCAGCCAACGGCCGGCAATGTCCCAGGCCGCTTGCGCCAGCCGGGCATAGTCAATTACCACGATTAGTCTCCTTACAGAGGTCTCTTGACGCTGCCGGCCGAGCGGCTCCGGCCCCATCTCGGCGAGCCAGACAGCGGTCTGTTCCTGCCCGGCCCACAAGCGACGAACTTCCGCGCTCACTAACTCATTCGGCGCCAAAACGGCGACGAACTTCTGATGCGCAAGCAAAGAACGCGTCCTCAACGCCGCCGTTTCCGCCGAACCATCCGGTAAAGTCACGGTCAGCACTTCCACTGCCGGACGATGTGTCATTGGCAACCCTTCCAACTGGCCTTGGACGATCCGGGTCGTTTTAAAACTAT
>JASFQO010000327.1:0-4136 GCA_050115405.1 Bacillota bacterium | reverse complement strand
CATATTTGAGGTTTAACACCGGAGTAACCAGCCGGCCATTTTGCACAAAGCATTGTTGCCGGGCCGGAACTCCTTCGGAAGTACAATTATAAGAGAAAAAACGATAAGGTTGCAACGGGTCGATAAACAGATCAAGGTCTTCCCGTAACACCGGCCGTTGTTCGTGAAAATCAGACGCGGTAAAACGGCTTTGTCTGTTTACCACCAGACTGCCGTAGAGATTGGTCATTAAAAAATGACTTAATAACGCCTCAAAAGTATCAGGCGGCAACAGCAGGGTGATCGGACCGTTTAACTTCGCAGCGGCGGTCTGTTGAAGCAATTTGGCGATCCGCGCGGTTTCGTTAATGACTCGCGCTAATTCTTGCTCGGTCGGCCAGTGCTTTTCCCCGTAACCTTCGGCATAACTATCATTAGCGCAAAAATAAAATTCCAAGGGGGTTTGCGGATAGCTGACCGTTAACTCGTCGGAATTAACCAGCATACGGCGGCTTTCAAAACATTTAAATTTGGCGTCGACCTTGGCGACTCCGGCGGCGGTCAGCTCCTCGAGCCCCCGGTTTAACAGTTGGAACGCCGGTTCGAAATCACCAGCGGCCACCTTACCGGCCCTGGTGTCGGCCAAAGGCACTTCCGGCAGTTGTCCCGGCTGATAAAGCCCGATTCCGTCCGGATCATAATAAGCAGTGGTTAACCATAAATTCATATATTCCTCAAAATGCTCGGTAACTTGCGAATCCAATTTGGCGGAAGTAAAATGCTGCGCCTCCCAGATCAAATAAATTTCACCGCTGATACTCTGTTTATAACCGGGGGTCGAATAAGGACCGCCAATTTTATTGTTTTTAATCCCGATCTCCAAGCCGTTGCTTTGCTGCAGGTCAAAACGCCATCCGGTCAGGCGGGGATTGCGCCGCTGATACTCCCCCAGCAATTCGACCAATCGTTCTTGATAATTCACGCTAACTTCCGTGTTTGCGCTGCGCTCGCAAACACAACCCGTGGACTGTAAATTGTCTGACGCATTTTTCACCCTATTCACCGCCAATCATAATTTCCGGATTCGCCTCAATGACCAAAAAAGCATGCGATCCGCCACAACTGGGGACTCCTTGCCCCATTTTGCCGCAAGTCCCCATGGCGTCAATTTGCAACTCGCCTAAAGCCGCCACCACCGAGTCCAGTACGGATAAGACTTTGCCGCTGAAGATCGCCGGTTTGTATAATATCGGCTGTGCCGCGAGACGATAAACCGCCGAGCAGTTAAAGACGAAATCGCCAAAAGCCGGATTGACCTGGCCGCCTTGAAAACCGGTCAAATATAAGACCGGCTCCTCCGGCGTCATTAAATGCCGTTCGCATAAAATCCGGTATAACTCGGCCGGGGTCAGCGCCTCAAAATCCCGGTCCAGGGGAATCGGATCGTCAAACTCAATCCGGATATTCGACATCCGGGCAATCGGCAAATGAAAGAAGTTCTCCACTCGTTCCGCCCCGGTATGCGCCACTCCGGCCCGCGCGGCGGAAAAAATATCCGCCAGTCCGGCGCTTAAGACGCCATGATCCACAATCCGGACTGTCCGGCGTTCCGTGCCGATGGCGCTAATCGGTTGATAGGCGTAATCCCCGGTCAACGGGCCGTCAACGATAGACAGTCGGGAGTCGGCTACCGCCAGTCCGGTCCGAAACCGTCCCGCCTCTCCCAAGATCGAACTCTCAATGGCGTCGGTCTCGGCTGCATGCCCGAAAGCTTCGTGGGCCAAGCCTTTGGCCAAGGCATAATCAATTACCAGTTTATAGTGGCCGCCGGGGAACTGCGGCGCCCCCAGCAAATCCAAAGCCAACCGGGCTGCCTTGACCGCCCGTTTTTGCAACCGTTCCGTCTTCTCCGGCCGGACCAAAATCCCAAGGTCCATTCCAGGCAAATTGGCGTAAGTGGTCGCTGTTTCCGAACCCGATTTGGCGGTAAAAACATGATAAATAAAAGCGCGGGGCGTATTAAACGCGACATCGGTACCGTCAGCCCGGCAAATCCGCCATTCCTCCCGGGTTAACCGCATGAGAGTCCGGACCGACAACCGAGAGTCAAGCGCCGTCAATTGCTGATTTAACTCCTTCAATTTGGCCTCAATTTCAGTCAGGCTCAAACTCGTTAACGGATAAGCGAGGGGAATCTCCACCCGTTTTTGTAACGGCGGCAGTTTAAAAATCTCTTGATTGGTCTCGGTTTGAAACTTTTGCCCCGTTTCCGCTAAAAAAGCCGCTTTGGCAAACAAACCGGCCACTAGCGGCGCGGCAATCTGATCGGCCGCGGCAAAACCCATATGGCCAAGAGCGGTAAAAACCTGCAGGCCGACACCGGTCAAGGTAGCCGTATTAATCTCCTCGGTCTGACCGTTATTAATCAGCACCGTTAAGTCATTCCGATCCTGAATCCGGGCAATATAATACAACCCGCGCGATTCACCCGCCTCCCGGCAGAGCTTAACAATTTGGTCGTACTGATCGACTTGCATCCTGTAGCCTCTCTTCCCCCTAACGTCTATGCTCTGGCTGCGCCGGGCATAAACTCTTGAGTGTAAATCACCTTACGGCAATTTTCACCCTAAACATTCATGCCTGCGTCGCGACACAAAAAGGTATGAAAACAACTGTCAACTGTTAAGTGTACACTGTCAACTGTTTTTCACCCTAATCCTCCAATTATTATCTTTTGCCCCGATTTTCAGGTTTATATGCCGTTTTCCCTGAATTACTCCTGGAATCGTTGGACGCGAGGGTTCAAATTATTTAAACTAATTTCTCTTTAATGATCAATACTCCTGCAGAGTATGGAATATATTTATGTATAAAGTTACCACATCAAGGACTCTGGCTGCGCCGAGCACACAAATAGTAATGAAAAACAACTGTCAGCTCTTAACTCTTAACCCATCAGCCGTTACCATTAATGACCCAAAATCGTCAATTACCCAATCGGCGCCGGCCCGGTGCAACTCCGTCTCCGGAAACGACGCCGTATAGCCGATGATCGACATCCCGGCCCGTTTGCCGGCAGTAACGCCGTAAAGCGAATCTTCCACCACATAACAATATTCCGGCGCCAACTGTAAATTGCGGGCTGCCCATAAAAACAGGTCCGGCTCGGGTTTTCCCCTGACGACCTCTTCCGCGCTACACCGCACCGGCAGATATTTTAATAATCCCGTCTTTTCTAAAGAAAACCGGATTTTATCCTGTTCTCCCGACGAAGCCACCGCCACCGGGACCCCGACCGCCTGCAGCTCCTGCAACAAACGTTCAATCCCCGGCATCGGTTGCAAGTCCAGAGCCGCCTGAAAATAGTTCTCCCGGATAGCCCGGTTAATCCGGTCGATATCCAAGGCGATGCCGTCGCGTTGTTCATAATATCGTAAGTATTCATGATTAGACCGGCCGATAAACTGTTCGACCTCAGCCAAATCGGTTTTCACGCCAAATTGGTTGAGAGTTAGCGCGGTAGCGACGCAACTGATTTTCTCACTGTCCACCAACACTCCGTCACAATCAAAAATCACTCCGTAGTCCATGGTGATCTCACTCCCAAATGCAACTCTTTTTATAAACCTTATCATTATATCAGTTATCGATGGTATTGTTCAAACATAACGAACTTTTTGCGATGTTCTGAACCTAGACAGGATAAGGGTTTGGAAGATGGCAAAAAATTTTTCACCAAAAAATAGCAAAAATGGAGTTTTGAACGAAAAAAAGTTGGGTTTAAAATTCACCCCAACCACCAAATTTGAGAAAAACAAGAACCGGCTATTTCATATATCAGTTCCGCTATCCGTTCCGCCGGTCTTATATTTTGGTCAGTTATATCGTCAACTCTCGGACATTGGTTCCCGTCTATTGCTGCCGATCACTATAAGTTAGCTTTAACACTTTATTGACCGGATCTTCAACTGGTTCACCCCGATTAAACGAAGCTATCCGGAAGCGCTGAAAAAGGAGGCGAGATTTGCCGGATTGGCTGATGCGCCGTGAAAAGCCGCACATTGCTGCGTCACTCGGTCGCTGCGGTGCTCGATATACAACGAGTATTATCTCCGCTCCTCCCTCGGTCGTTCCTAGCACTGCACGACTTTTGACGA
>JASFQO010000326.1:0-4148 GCA_050115405.1 Bacillota bacterium | reverse complement strand
TTGCCGGTGATCCTTTTTTCGCTCTCGACTCATGAATTTTTTCATGCGTTTACCGCCTATAAATTTGGAGATGATACTCCCTTGAAACAGGGCCGGGTTACCTTGAACCCGTTGCCGCATATCGACTGGTTCGGCTTGCTCCTAATGATTGTCGCCCATTTCGGCTGGGCCAAACCGGTCCAGATTGACCCGCGTAATTTTCGCAACCCCAAACAGGATGAGATCTGGGTCTCCCTGGCCGGCCCATTTGCCAATTTGGTTTTGGCGGTGGTTTTCGGCCTGGTTTACAAGATCATGCATGCCGTGAGCGCGGAGGTGTTGTTTTCAAACGCCACCGCGGAATTACTGGTGCGTTTTTTTGCCTATGGAATCTGGATTAATTTGGTTTTGGCCGTCTTTAATTTGCTGCCGGTTCCGCCGCTTGACGGGTCGCACCTGTTAATGATTTTAATTCCGGACCGCTATTATGAGTTCAAGCGGAAGCTTCTTCAATTCGGCATGTTCGCGCTTATTGCCGTACTGGTGGCGGACAGTCAGTTTCATACCAATATCTTGCCGCTGTTTCCGGTGACGAATTATCTCTTTAAAGGCTTAACGCATTTATTACGGATTTAACTTTGCGAAGTTGGTGATTGGTTTGACCTCAAAAATGGAATTACTGGCTCCGGCCGGCGACTACGATGCCTTGCGGGCGGCGGTGGCCGCCGGAGCCGATGCGGTTTATCTGGGGGGACAACTGTTTAATGCCAGACGGTCGGCGCCCAATTTTGATCGGGACGGATTACAAGCGGCTGCCGATTTGCTGCATCTGCATCAAAAAAAGCTTTATGTTACAGTCAACACGTTGATTAACGACAGTGAAATGGGCGAGGCTTTGGATTACCTTGGTGAACTCTATAATTTGGGCGCTGATGCGGTAATTGTCCAGGATTTGGGCTTGATTGGACTGGCCCGCCAATACCTGCCGGACTTGGAGCTACACGCGAGTACCCAGATGACCGTCCATAACAGCGAGGGCGCCTTGTTTCTCAAACGGCTGGGCGTGAAACGGGTGGTGTTGGCCAGGGAATTAACCCGGGAAGAGGTGGAACAGATTGTCGGGGTCACGGGAATGGAAATTGAGGTTTTTATCCATGGGGCGTTGTGTGTCTGTTATTCGGGTCAATGCTTGTTCAGCAGCATGGTTGGGGGTCGCAGCGGCAACCGGGGCCGGTGCGCGCAGCCATGCCGGATGGAATATCAATGGTTGCATAACGGACAAACCCGGTTGACCAAGGGAGCTTATCTGTTATCGCCGAAAGATCTGGCGCTGGTATCCACGATCCCGGAGCTGGACCGGGCCGGAGTGGCGTCCTTGAAAATTGAAGGCCGCATGAAACGCCCCGAGTATGTCCATACTGTGGTCTCGGTATATCGGCGTGCCTTGGAACGCTATTATGACGCTCCGGACCAATTTCAGGCGGGGCCGGAAATGATTGACGAGTTGGAAACGGCTTTTAACCGCGGTTTTAGTACCGGTTATTTCGGCAATAACCGGAACGCCGCCCTCATGAGCTGGAAACGTCCTAATAATCGCGGGGTATTATTGGGCCGGGTACTGACCGTTGACCCCAATACCGGTAAGGTCCGCCTCAAATTGGAGGCCGATCTGGAAGTAGACGATCAGGTGGAGATTTGGGTCAGCCGTGGCGGCCGGGAGACGGTGACAATTAAGGAATTGTGGCAACAGGGACGCTTAGTGGCGGCGGCGGGAGCCGGTTCGGAAGTTGAATTTGGAGTTAGGGAGAAAATTCGACAGAAATTACATTCACAGTCTCGTGCCCGGCGCAGCCAAAGTATGGACGTTAGAGGGAGAATTGATCCCGGCGACCGAGTGTTCAAGGTCTTTTCCAATCGTCTGGCGCAACGGACCCGCCAAGCGCTGGAAAAGAATAACCCTCTCTGGCAACTGGGTTGTACGGTAACGGTTCGCGGCCGGGAAGGTCAGCCGTTGAAAGTAAATTACCGGGACCAATATGGCAATGCGGTTACCGTAACCTCGATTGCCCGCTTGGAAACGGCGCGGCAGAAAATGTTGACCGCAGAGCTGTTACAAGAGCATTTGGGCAGGTTGGGAAATACCTTTTATTATCTGGAGCGCTTAAACAACGAAGCGCCGCCGGGCCTGATGGTCCCGATCAGTGAATTGAACCGGATGCGGCGGAACGCGATTGAACAGTTGCAACAACTGAGTTTACTACCATATCAGCGGCCGGCGGTACAGGTTAATGCCGGCGCCGTTTTGGCGGAATTGCCCCGGCGGGAGCAGCGTCCTCTCCATCCGCCGCGTTTGAGTGTTTGGGTGGGCGACTTGGAAAGTGTTCGGGCGGCGGCCCGGGCCGGGGCCGCCCTAATCTACGTCGGCGGCGACGAGTTAACGACGTTTCGCTGGACCGAAGACCATTTACGGGCCGCGGTCGCTGTGGCGCATGAACACGGCGCGCGGTTGGTGATGGCGCTGCCGCGTCTTAATCCGGAAGGACAATGTGACCTCTGGTCTTACTATTATAATCTCCTGGCGGATTTGGCTCCGGACGGAATAATCGTTTCCGACCTGGGTCTCGTCAACCTGGGGCTGCAAAAAGCCAAGCGGCCCCTGTATCTGAATTATCCTTTGAATTTCTTTAATAGTCATGCCTTACAGTTAATGTCCGACCCGTTGATTAAACAGATCGCCGTTTCGCCGGAATTAACCTTGAAACAAATTGTCGCATTGCAACCACCGGATAATGGCGCGCAGTTGGAAGCCGTCGTTCATGGTCCGCTCGAATTGATGGTCTCCGAATATTGTCCGATTAGCGCGTTGCAGGAGGAACCCGGGGGTTGTCAAAAACTTTGTAAAACCGGACAGTTTGCCCTGCAGGATCGCATGAAATTGGCTTTTCCGGTTTATACCGATCAATTTTGCCGAATGCATCTATTTAACTCCAAGGACCATTGCCTCTATGGTGTGTTGGACCAAATGACGCATTGCGGTTTGGGGATGCTGCGTCTGGAACTGAAAATTTATCCGGCGGACCTGGTTCGGATGATTACCGCCGCCTATAGCCAGCGATTGGCTCAATTGACCGCCGGAGCCGCTCCCGAAGCCGGCGACGGCGACAGGGTGATCGAAGAATGGCAACGGCTTACCGGGCGGGGCATTACTAAGGGACATTACTTTCGGGGTGTGGAGTAGGAAATTCAGGGATGGTTCTTAAATTGAATTTCACAAGGATTCAATTCAAGAACCATCCCTGTTGTCACGTCATTGCATAGAGGAAGGACTGTCTGCTTTTTCGACCAATTCATCTAGAGAAATATTAATATGATCGGTTATTGCCTTGATCCCTTTGTTGATGTCTTTGGTCCTAAAAGCCTGAATAATTTGCTGATGTGGAATCAGGGATTTGGCGGCGTTGCCTTTGATTGAAAAAGACTTACCGCGGTACATGCGAAAGGCGTCGGATATTTTTTGAGTGATGGTAATCAACAGATGATTATGCGTTGCCCGGGCAATGCTATTATGAAACAATTCCGAGTAATAGACCAACTTTTCGATCTCTTTGTTTTTTAGGGCCATTTTAAACTGTTCATGAATTTTTTCAAGCTGCTGGATTTCCTTTTCCGAGGCTCTGAGGATGGCCAGACGTATGGCCAGAGTTTCGATCGCCGTCCTGACTTCGATGAAATCGGAGATTTGCAGTTCATTCTCGATAAACCAGTTAACGATAGTGGAAGGATCTTCCTCCTTAATTTTGGCGACGAAAGCCCCCCTCCCGGGAATAATTTTTACAAATCCCATGGCTTGAAGCATGCGAATGGCTTCCCGAACGGAGGAACGTCCTACTTGTAATTGGCTGCTAATCTCTTTTTCAGTAGGTAATTTTCCATCAACGGGGATCTCGCCGGATGTGATCAATTCTTTCAGGTTGGTGACAACAACATCGATCACAGAAGTTTTCTTGATGGGTTTCATCAGAATTTAAGCTCTTTCTTTCATAATAGTTTCATCAAAAATTAGGGATGTCGAAATAAGGGACAACCAACGAAATAAAAAATTTAAAGTTATTAAATTATACAATATTTTACTGATGTTTTCAATGAAATTTTAGGGAGAGCTATTTGCG
>JASFQO010000325.1:0-4169 GCA_050115405.1 Bacillota bacterium | reverse complement strand
CATAATCTCTTCTGGAGAAACTATACCCATACCCGCTTCACAAATGTTATCCAAATAACCGTAAATTAACTTTAATCCCCGAGAACTGACAAGTTTTACGGCACTATGAGTTTTGATCCGGATCGTTTTACGTTTTTCCATAAACGATGCCACTCCTTTGTTTAAAATATTCTTTCGTTTTTAAAATAACACAATTTGGAAAAAATATGTGTCGATTAATAGCGACTGTAATATTTTTAAAACCAGTACTTTCCGCCAAATTATGTAATAACCTACGAGTAATCGCGTCTTGAAAAAACTGATTTTATTCCCCCGGGAGAAAGGAGGAAATTTGACCTCTTTGGCAAATAATAGCAAAGATAAAAAACCGGGTCCAAGAGTTCCATAACAGCCCGTTTTCTTACTTTGAGATAAGTTATTAAGGAGGATTTCAGGTTGGCGTTATTGATTAACTTGACGCTGCTTTTTCTCTTAATTGGCCTGTATTTACTGGTTAAAAGAGGCAACAAAAAAATATTTGCCGGCGGTCTCCTCTGCATCTTGGTAGCGATCGGCCTTTGGTATACTGTCGGCACTTGGGAAACGTCCCGGGAACTGATCGGAATTCAAGTCATCAAAAACACCGGTCAGGAATTTCAGGTTGAACTGCGCTATTTTGATTTGAAAGCGGACGCCCTCGCCTATTATCAAAAACAAAAGATTAAAGACTTCTCATTGGCCACCCGTTTTGAAGGCGACACCAAAAATTTTTTTCGGATAATTGGCAACAGCCAAAAAAAGGTCAAAAGGATCAAATTCGAAGGCAATCCCGCAAAGAAACGCACCGGATTTCAAGAGTATCAAGATTTTTTTATTAAATATAAATTAATGCCGGTAGATAAAAAATAGCCCCCACCGGCCTTTAGCGATCAACATAAGGAGGAATTTCTCATGTCCAAAATGAGCGCGGAAATTGGGGAACAGCCCGCGGTATTAAGCCAGTGCTTGGAGCAGAACGCCGCAATGCTTGGCAAAATTAGGGCCGCCATCAATTCGCGGCAGATTGATTCCGTTTGCATTGCCGCCCGCGGCACTTCCGACCATGCGGCGGTTTATGGCAAATACTTATTCGAACTAACAATGGAAATCCCGGTTACCCTGGCGGCTTCTTCGGTATTTACAATCTACGGCAAAAACCTGAAACTGGACCACACTTTGGTCATTGGCATCTCGCAATCGGGTAAAGCCGCCGATGTGTTGGAAGTGGTCCGGGCCGCCAAACGGCAAGGCGCTCTAACGGTTAGTATTACCAATTTCCCGGAATCGCCGTTGGCCACCGCCGCTCAGTTTCATCTGGCCTGCGCAGCCGGACCGGAACAAAGCGTCGCCGCCACCAAAACTTTCACCACCGAACTCTTTCTCTTGGGGAATCTGGCGGCCGAATGGTCCCAAGATCCGGCGCTCCGAGCGGAACTTGCCGCAATCCCCCGGGGAATTGCCAAAACTTTGACTGCGGAACCGTTAATCGTCGCCAAAGCGGAACGCTATCGTTTTATGGAGGAATGTTTTGTATTGGCCCGCGGCGTCAATTATGCGGTCTCGCTTGAAGCGGCTCTAAAAATCCAGGAAACCACCTATGTGCGGGCCAAAGCTTTTGCGACTTCCGATTTTCAGCATGGCCCGATCGCGATGCTCAATCCCGCCATCCCGGTGATCATCTTTGCGCCTGATGGTCCGTCCTTGAACGACCTCGCCTCCATGACCCAACGGCTGAAACAAGAGGGGCTGGAGCTAATTATCGTCTCCAACAATCAATCTTTACTCCAACTGGCTAACGCCGCTTTTCCCATCCCGCCCACCGCCAATGACCTGATTTCTCCTTTTTACAATGCGGTCATCGCCCAGTTGTTCGCCTGCCAACTGGCTGCCGTTAAAGATCTGGACCCGGATCATCCGCGATCCTTAAATAAAGTAACAATTACCAAATAAAATTACGGTAATTATATCAATAATAGCGTTATTAGTAAAGGAAACAATAATATGAATATTATACGTCCACAAATATCAAAAAAGCTCATTCAGATTGATGATTTTTCTTCCTATGCGCAGGAATTCTTATTGGAAGAATTGCCGATTTTTGAAATTAAAAATTGTGAAGAACGAATTGAAGACGCGGAATTTTTAAAAATTGAAATTCGAAAGAGCATTTTCGAAAATTGCACCTTTCATAATTGCAACTTTGAAAAAGCGAGTTTTGTCGATGTTATATTTCAATCGTGCGATTTATCCAACAGTAAATTTACAGAAGCCTATTTTGAGCGATGCCGGTTTATATCTTGTAAATGTATTGGCATAGATATGAGCGATACGGTTGTAAAACAAACATCTTTTGAACACTCCAATTTTCAGTATTCATATTTCAATAGAACAAAAATGACGGATGTCTCATTTGATCACATTGATTTTACCGAATCGTCCTTGGTTGAATCTAAACTGAAAAGGTTTATTGCAACTGATTCCAAATTTGTGAAGAATAATTTTTTCAAAACAATGTTGGTAACAGTTGACTTTACCAATAATGAGTTGATTGCGCCAATAGTATCCAGTCCTCCCGTTGAGCTAAAAGGAGCGATAATCAATATGTTTCAAGCAACAAATTTGATTGGCCTTTGGGGGATTATTGTTAAGCTGTAATAAATCACGGCAACAAAGCATTCAAAAAAATTTTCATCGAAGGCTCTTCGACTAAAAAGACGATATATTTCATCGGGGACCGGCTCCTTTTGATCGTCACTCGCCAAAAGCTGTTGAAATAACTGTTGTTGCTCGGCGGAAAACCCTTGATATTCTTGAGTTTTCGCATACTCTTCTTCCCACTCATAAATTCGCTTAAATACAATTTGATCTTCCCGGACGGCGTTAAGACTATTAAGGTGTTTCACCAGTAGCATCGTTTTAATTGGGTAAGTTGATAATCCGACATTTAATTTCCCTCATTTCTTTTCTCAATCATTTTCTTAATCCAAAATTCAATGTAATCTGTGCTAATAGTCGCCACTACTTTCCCTTTAGCCTCGCGAAACCCCATCTTTATGGACATTCACATCGCGAAGATAAATTTCGTCCACAATCGGTCCGTAGTCATTGACGTTTTCGGGCATTTTTAACCCTCCTCTCAAACTTTAACATTTTAACATTTTAATGCTTTAGTGACATTATAACGCTTTAATATTATAATGTCAATTGACATATAACGCAAAATTGTTATAATTATTATGGAGGTGTTAAAATGGCTGCTCTTGGTAGGTTAAATGTTTATATTGAACCACAATTGCATACGGATGTTAAAGTGTTTGCCGCTCAAACTAACCAAAGTATTTCTGCAGTTGTCGAGATAGCATTAAGAGAATATCTTAAAAAAAATTCCGTCAAAAAATAAAGAGTCTGCACTAATGACAGACCCTTTTTGGAATTACAGTCTATCTCAACTTTCGCTCCTTGAAAATGGATAATAAGCTATGAGAAAAGGGTTCGGCTGGATTTTAAATAGTTGTTGACAAATAGATCAAAAAGACGATGCTTAGTATAATGAAATTCATCAAAAAACTCCTCGAAGGGACGAAAAATGATTGTGAAAATCGGAGTGATCGGCGATACCCACGGTTCACTGACCGCCTGGCAACAGGCGTGGCGCTATTTGGAGCAAGTCGATTTAATCATTCACTGCGGCGACGTACTCTATCACGGACCGCGCAATCCGTTGCCGGAAGGCTATGCCCCGGCGGAATTGGCTCAAGCCATTAACGGGATTACGCAACCGGTCATTTTTGCTAAAGGCAACTGCGACGCCGAAGTCGACCAATTATTGGTCAATTTCTCCATTCAAATCCCATATGCGCAAGTTTTTACCCCCCGGTGGCGCATCCTGGTCCATCACGGCCATACGCTTAACCCGATGGACCTGCCTGCCTGGACTAACGGCTATAATCTGATCATCTCCGGCCATACGCATTTAGCGGGGATTGTTAGACAAGATACGCGGATTTGCTTAAATCCGGGCAGCCCGTCGTTGCCGAAAGACGCCGGGCGGACGCCGACTATAGCGCTGATTGACGATAGGGAGATTAGCATTATTAATATCGCAAGCGGGGAAAAAGTCCTTTCGTAGCTCATAGTATGATTGTTGTCAA
>JASFQO010000324.1:0-4191 GCA_050115405.1 Bacillota bacterium | reverse complement strand
GGTAATATTCCGGCTTTTTTATTGCTGTTGGCAGCCTTGGCAGTCCATGAATGGGCCCATCTGTTAACCGGCGAATGCTGTGGTTATCAAAAACCGGAATTTGCCTTAACCATGTGGGGCGGACAATTAACACTGGACGCTTCTTTAACGGCGAATGCCGAAGCGGAATACCTGATTGCGCTCAGTGGCCCTTTGGCTAATTGGTTGATGGTCGGGGGCGTATGTTATCTGAATTGGCTGGGGTTTAACCATCCTTATCTGGTTGCTTGGTATCAGGTTAATTTTTTGTTGGGATCAATCAACTTGTTGCCGGCCTTGCCGCTGGATGGCGGCAGGATAATCCATGCTTGGCTGAACCGGCACTTGGGGCTTTCAAAAGCGGCCTTTGTCTCCAAACGAGTCACGCTGGCGACTGCGGTGTTGCTGGCGGAGGGCGGAGTGGTACTGCTGTTGCACAGGCAGGGCGGAGCATTGCCATTATTGACCGGATGCTATCTGCTTTATCATCTGGCGGTAAATAACCGGCCGCAATTTAATGTGACCTGGCAATTGTTGCAACATAAGAAAAAACTTTTGGCAAAACGGGGGTTGCTCAGTACCCGGACGGTCCGGGTCGCTCCGGAAACTCTTTTGCGCGACGCCTTACGGGCTTACGGGACGCATGATTATTTACTCTTTTATCTCTTGGACCGACAGCAGAATGGCTGGCTGGTCAGTGAAGAATTGGCTTGGCAGGCGCTAATCGCCAAAGGGTCCGCGACTACATTTTTAGAAACAATTAAAGCAGGTTTTTCCGTTAACTTGCAGAAACTTAACAGATGAGATAGAATAAACCTGCACTTTATTTTTGACATAACGAAGGGTGAGATTTATTGGTAGATTGGCCGGAAATTCAAAGAAAACTAAATAAAGTTGCCAAACCGGGCCGGTATATCGGGGATGAATATAATGTGACGCTGAAAGATTGGGACACGATTGATCTTAAAATAGCTTTAGCGTTTCCGGATTTATATGAGATTGGAATGTCTCATTTGGGGCTGCGGATTTTATATGAATTGCTCAATGCCCAGCCCGGAATGTTGGCGGAACGGGTTTTTGCGCCTTGGTTTGATTTTCAGGAGTTATTGAAAACATTGGGACAACCTTTATATGCCCTGGAGAGTAAGCGCAGTCTGCGAGAGTTTGATGTCATTGGTTTTTCACTGCAATACGAGATGAGTTATACCAATGTCCTCTCCATTTTAAATTTAGCTGGGATCCCGGCGCTGACGCGCGAACGGGGGGAAAGCGACCCTTTAGTGATCGGGGGCGGACCTTGTGTTTTTAATCCCGAACCGCTGGCCGACTTTTTTGACTGTTTTTTTATTGGCGAGGCCGAAGAAGCTTTGGTGGGCGTGATGGAGACCATCCGGGCCGCCCAAAAAGCCGGTGCCCCCAAAGAACGCTTGTTGTTGGAGCTGGAAAAGATTGCGGGCATTTATGTCCCGTCCCATTTTGCAGTTACCTGTCAAGCCGACGGCAAAATCGGAGAGGTCACCGCCACCACGAACGCAGCGCCGGTCCGGGCGGTAGTCCGGCGGATGGGGGAGGCTTTTTTTCCGCAAAAATGGCTGGTCCCGGCGCTGGCGATCGTGCATGACCGGGTCGCCTTTGAAATCCAGCGTGGCTGTACTAAAGGCTGCCGATTTTGCCAGGCCGGGATGATTTATCGACCGGTCCGGGAGAAGGCCCCGAAGCGGATTATGGAATCCTTGCGGCAACTGATGCGGGATACCGGTTATGAGGAGTTGTCCTTAACCTCATTAAGCAGCGCCGACTATAGCCGGATTGAACAACTGATTACCGAAGCTTGCGGATGCTTCACCCCGCAGCAGATTAATGTGTCACTGCCTTCGCTGCGGGTTGATTCTTTTTCAGTCTCTTTGGCGGAAAAATTTCAAACTAACCGTAAAGGCAGTCTGACCTTTGCGCCGGAAGCCGGTACCGAGCGGCTGCGGCGGGTGATCAACAAAGGAGTTACCCGGGAGGATTTAATGACTGCTGCGGAAGCGGCTTTTCGGGCCGGTTGGCAAAAGTTGAAGTTGTATTTTATGATTGGTTTGCCGACGGAAACTACCGCCGACTTGGACGGTATCGTCGAACTGGCTCAGGAGGTGCGGCAATTGGGGAAACAAATATATCCCCGGGGTAAAGCTTTGCGGATTACGGTCAGCGTCTCCACTTTTGTTCCGAAAGCGCATACTCCGTTTCAGTGGCGTCCCCAGATTTCAGTGGCGGAAATCCAAGCCAAACAGGAATATTTGCAGGCCCGGCTGCGCGGCCGAAATTTGGAACTAAATTGGCATGATCCGACGTTAAGTAGAATGGAGGGGATTTTAGCCCGCGGCGACCGGCGTTTGGGGGCGGTAATTAAAGCCGTCCGGGAGCGTGGCGCCCAATTTGACAGTTGGGGCGATCAATTTAATTATGCGCTGTGGATGGAGACCATGCGACAGTTTGGCTTGGACCCGGACTGGTATACCCGAAGCCGGGATTATGATGAGATCTTACCATGGTCGCATTTGAACTCCGGACTTAGCCCGGCCTTTTTGCAAAGCGAGGACCGCAAAGCCGATCGGGCCGAATTAACCGGCGATTGTCGCGAAAATTGCGCTTTCTGCGGCGTTTGTCCCAGTTTGGGCGTGAAATCAAGTTTGGCGGGTGGCCAAGATGGTTGAATATCGATTGCGTTATAGCAAGGAACAGAATTTTCGTTTTTTTTCGCACCTGGAATTGATGAAGACTATCGAACGTTCCTTGCGCCGAGCGGGAATCCCGGTAGCCTACAGCGAAGGTTTTCATCCTCATCCCCGCTTAAGTTTCGGTCCGGCCCTGGCGGTAGGCTTAAGCAGTATTGACGAATACTTTGATCTGGTTTTGGAAAAGGAGTGTCCGCCCGATACGATTATGGCCGGATTGAACCGGGCTTTACCGCGGGGATTACAAATTACTGCGGTCCGCCACTGTTTAAATCATGTCAAGCCGTTGAACGCGATTATTAATCGCGCCACCTATGTGATTGAACTTCAAACCGCTCCGGGACTGCCAGGGCGGATTAACGAAGAATTGCAGGAGGCGTTGGCCCGGGATGAGCTTTTAATCGTCCGGACCAATAAAAACGGCGCCAAAACCGTTAATATTCGGCCGTGGATTCACAATTTTCAACCGGAGCAGATTTCCGATACCAAGTTGCAACTGCTGGTGAGCGGAGAGATCGGCAGCGGCGGTAATTTGCGTCCGGAAGATTTTTTGGAATTGATTACACATTCAGTCGAAGCGCTTAATATAGTAAGAGTAGGTTTATGGCATGAAGGGCCTGATGGCATAGTAAAAAAACCGTTAGATTTTTGTGAAAAAGCCGGAGGATAGGATGATTAAAAAAATCCTTATTAATATTGGAATCAACGAAATTAGGGTCGCCATTATCGAAGACGGCGTTTTGATGGAATATTCACTGGAATATCCCGAGGAACAAAAGCGGGCCGGTAATATCTATCGCGGCCGGGTGGAGAATGTCCTCCCGGGGATGCAGGCCGCCTTTATCAATATTGGCGAAGAAAAAAATGCTTTTCTTTACATAGACGATATCCTTCATAAAGAGGATGAAAACGAGGGCGGCGATGATCAAAAGCACCCCACCATCACCGATTTATTGCATGAAGGACAAGAATTATTGGTCCAAATGGTTAAAGAGCCGATGGGGACCAAAGGCGCCCGGGTAGTCACGCAAATTACCATTCCCGGGCGGTATCTGGTCTTGCTGCCGACTGTCGATTATGTCGGGGTCTCGCGTAAAATCGAAACCGAAGCGGAACGGGAACGCTTAAAAGGTATTGTCGCCAAGTTTAAATCGCCCGGAGTCGGGTTGATTGTCCGGACGGTCGCGGAAGGGGTCGCCGGCGCCGATTTGCAGACGGATTATGAGTTTTTGGTGGGCGTATGGAAAAAGATTACCAAAAAGATCAGCAAAGGGAATTGCCCGGCTTTATTATACCGGGACCATGATTTATTATACCGGATTTTACGGGACTATCTGAGTAAAGATGTGTCGGAACTGTATATTGACGACCCGGAAGTTTATGATAAAGCGTTGGAACTGGTAAAAGTTTTAGCGCCTTCGTTAAAAAACCGGATTCAGTTATACCAAGGGGA
>JASFQO010000323.1:0-4195 GCA_050115405.1 Bacillota bacterium | reverse complement strand
TGCTGATTGTTAGGGTGAAAATACGTTAGTAGTTACATCAAGAGTTTTTGCCGCAGCGCGGGCATGAACGTTAGCGTGGAAAAATGGGTTCTTCCATTTTATCACCAACCTTTGTGCCTGCGCATGTTGGTAACTATGGAAGGGGACGGGATACGATGCTGTTAAAAGATAAAAATGTTTTGATTATGGGAGTGCGGAATAAAAGGAGTATTGCTTGGGGGATCGCGACCGCGGCCGCCCGCGAAGGGGCAAATCTCATTTTTACCTGCGCCGGGGAACGGGAGATGCGGGAAACCGAGGAATTAGTGGCTCACTTGGGTAAATTTCCGATCTATCAGTGTGATATTACTTCGGACGAAGCGATTAAAAACTGTTTTGCCATTATTGGCAAAGAATTTGGAGCGCTGCACGGCTTGGTGCACGCTATCGCCCACGCCAAGACCGAGGATTTGCAGACTAACTTTGTCAATACCTCCCGGGATGGATTTGCCCATGCGCTGGATGTGAGCGCCTATTCATTAGTGGCTGTCGCCCGGGAAGCCAAAGAGCTGATGACGAAGGGCGGCAGTATTCTCACCTTGACTTATGCCGGTTCGGTCCGGGTAATTAAAGGCTACAATGTAATGGGAGTGGCTAAGGCGGCTTTGGAGGCCTGCGTCAGATATTTGGCTGACGATCTGGGGACACAGGGGATTAAGGTGAACGCCATCTCCTCGGGCCCGATTAAAACGCTCTCAGCCAAGGGAGTTAAAAGTTTTAGTAATTTGAAAGAGTTCGTCGAGGAAAAAGCCCCTTTACATCGGACGGTTACTCTGGAGGATCTGGGTAATAATGCGGTTTATCTGTTAAGCCACCTTTCGGACGGAGTCACCGGAGAGGTCATTTATGTTGATTGCGGATTTCACATTATGGGGTTATAAAGCTATTGATTAAGTTGTCGGCAATAAAATTCTAATGAGGCTTGCGGACTCAAAGCGCGAGCGGGTAAATCAAAGCGGCCGTTGGGCCGCTTTTTAATTATCTAACAACAAAATGGGCGTTCATGACAGTAAGGTTTTTCACGATCAGTGGTACCGCAATAACAATGTTTGTGACCGCAGACCTCGGCGACTTTTCCGGAAAAATTATGGACATGCCCGTTGCAGAGTCTTTCCGCTTCTCCGGTAGTACTGCAATATGGATGTTGATGGCCGTCGTTGCAACTGGTTTCGCCTTTAAACTCATGCTTATGGCAAGGCTTGTTCGGCGCCGGCGCGGTTATGCCCCGGATGATGTGGCGGTGGCAATTCTCGACCGAAGTGTAGTTACAGTAATAATGGACGTGATAACCTTTTTCTTCCGGTTTCTCACACCGATGTTTATAATGTTTTTTACTCATGGTTTACTCCCCCCGGTTTTTTTACTATTAATTTATGTTGAAAGGCTTTAGTTGGGGATGCGGCGAAAAGCAGAAAAGCGAAAAGCAGAAAGCGAAAAAGAGTCCTTTACTGATTATTCAGGCAGGTTTTGGCCGGCGGAAGGCGAATTTTTATTACATAATTGGAAAAAAAGGGAAATTTAATATAAATTTGTCCCAAACAATTTTTTTAGGAAGAATAGGAGAAGACTGGAGTCACGAAAAAATGAACTGTAATCATGTTGAAATACTCAAACAGGGAATTCCGACTTGGAACGCTTGGCGCGAAGCTTACCCGGAGATTACTCCCGACCTTAGCGGCGCGCTTCTTCCACAACTGCGGGCGCCGGAGATTAATTTTACTAAGACTAATTTGAGCCGGACGGTTTTGTACCGGGCCGACCTGGCCCGGTCGATGTTTATTGGGGCTAATTTGCGGAAAACTATTTTAATCGAAGCTTGTCTGGACCAATGCTTTTTTTGCGGAACCAGGTTAGCCCAAACCAGTTTTAATAGCGCTTTACTTAAAAAGGCCAATTTCATGCGGGCGGTTTTGCTTGATGTGGACTTAAGCCATACCGACCTTGGCGGGGCGGATTTCCGTATGGCGCGCCTGGAACAGGTTAATTTGGAATTTGCAATGCTGGATGGGGTGAACCTCGCCAATTCCTGTCTGGAGAATTGTTTGCTCCATGGCATGAAAGGCGGTATGTTTGAGACTAGGGGGCTGCAGACTAAAAACTTAATCGTAACCAATCATGCTGATCCAACTATGGTTATGGATAATTTTGCGGTGGCGGCGGCGATTTTCAATCGTTTGCAGGCCGACGGCGTTCAGGGGCCGCAGCTTGAGCGGCAATTGGTGATTATTTTGGGTAATTTTCAAAATGAACGGCGGGAGCTTTTGAATGCGCTGCGGCGGGATCTTAAGTTGCGCAATTTAATCCCGGTGGTGTTTCATTTTGATAAACCGGTCAGCCGGACCTTTTTAGCTGTAACACGGCAAATTGCCGCCCGGACCCGCTTCATAATCGTGGATTTGACTCCGCCGCATTTGATCGCCGTTGATTTTGAAGCGTCTTTGCCTTACTTCAAATTGCCGGTCCAACCCATCGGGGTTGCTTCGTCCGCCATCCCTGAAGCTGATAATTTGCGGCAATATCCGTGGATTTTGGAACCCTATTTTTATCAAGACATTGCGGCGGCGGGTGAGTCCGTCGCGGAAAAAATAGTTATTCCGGCGGAACTAAAGGCCAAGGAGATTTTTGACGTCACAATAAGTCCCTAAACGAGTTTTGAAGTTATTTTACTTGGTAGGCTTTGTTAATCAAAACATCTTCTACCGGGACGTTTTCGTGATAACCCGCTGTTTGGGTGGCGACCGCCACAATTTTGTCTGCGATTTCCATCCCGGCGGTTACCTTGCCGAAAACGCAATAACCGAAGCCGTTCCGGGAATTGTCGCGGTGATTTAAGAAGAGGTTATCCCTGACGTTGATAAAAAATTGCGATGTGGCGCTGTCAATGACTTGAGTGCGGGCCATCGCGATCGTGCCGCGCAGATTGGCGAGACCGTTGGCGGCCTCGTTCTTAATCGGGTCGTGGCCCGGTTTTTCCTTTAAACCCGGGGTCATGCCGCCGCCTTGAATCATAAAGCCGGGGATGACGCGGTGGAAGATCGTGCCGTCGTAAAAACCCGTGTCGACGTAAGTTAAAAAGTTTTTCACGGTGAGCGGCGCTTTGGCGGCTTCGAGTTCCAGGGTGATGTCGCCAAGGGAAGTTTCTAAAACAACCCGGGGGTTTTGACCCGCGACGCTTGTTTGGCGCTGGTTGGTAGATTCGTGCAAAGCTGGCTCCTCCTTTGATTGGCTTTGGCGCAACATGAAAATCAAGAAGAAAATTCCCAAGATCACAAAGCTGACCACAAACACCCAACTTTTTCGGAGAGTAAATGTTTTCATTTGTTAATCCTTCCCAAATTTTCTAAAGGCCAAAATCTTCTTCTTGTAAATTAGCATAAAAGCGGGCGGGTGTCAAGGGACGTCCGGGGGATTTTGGACCAATTCTGAATTATCCCAAAAAAGAGGAAATAAGGGGAGAAGGTTGAAATTTAAAAACGAATATACTATAGAGGCTAACCATGCATTTGATTTTCAATGCAACCGGTATTGACTTAAGGGAGGAAATTCGGTGATTAACTCTTTAACTATTAGACACCTTAAAGGGTTTAAAGATTTCAGGATTCAAACTATGGCCCCAATAACACTATTTGAGGGAAAAAATAATATTGGTAAAACGTCAGTAATGGAGGCTTTGACTCTTATGTAGGATTGAAAATTGGCGAGGCGTCAAAAGCAAATGCTTGGAATTGGGATCATCAAAATATGGATAAGTTAAAGAAGCTTTTTATTGCAATGTAATTATTCTTGATTAAAGGTGGTTCAACCAATGACAATAGCAAAAACTCCCCGGGAGAGCGCGGTGGAAACCCGATATCTGATCATGCCCGACCAGGTCAATGCGCATGGCACGGTGTTTGGCGGTTTGATTATGTCCTGGATTGACATGGTGGCGGCGATGGCGGCGCAACGGCATTGTAACGGAGTGGCGGTCACGGCCAGCATTGATAGAATTTCGTTTAAGGCGCCGATTTACGTTGGGGAGCACGCGGTCTTAAGAGCCTCCGTCAATTATGTCGGCCACACTTCGCTGGAGGTCGGGGTGCTGGTGATCAAGGAAAATCCTTATACCGGCGAGCAAATTCGGGCCACCACCGCCTATTTGACCTTTGTCGCGTTG
>JASFQO010000322.1:0-4204 GCA_050115405.1 Bacillota bacterium | reverse complement strand
AGGAAGGCGTTAATGCGCAGGAATTACTGGAACGCATTATAACGGAAGATGTGTACAAGAGCGATTATAAAAAGATCACGTTGGCTCTGCTATTTGAAGCTGTAGACTATGACACGGCAATCAACGCGCTCAAAGCAGTCGTGGAAAGCGGAGCCTTTATTGAATAAAGTGTCCATTTTTTCGGGGAGTGGGTAAAATGTTGGGGTTGTTACTGGTTGAAGATGAAGCGGCGATTCGCCAAAAATTAGTCGGGAATACCGCATGGGACGATTATGGTTTTGAGCCGGTATTGAGTGCCGCTAACGGCCGGGAAGCTCTGGAAATTCTGGACGCTCACCCGGAAATTCAAATCATGGTGACGGATGTCCAAATGCCCAAGATGAACGGGCTGGAACTGATTAAAGCGGTGAAACGGCGGGAGTTGCCCTTGAAAATCGTGGTCATCTCCGGCTTTGCCGAATTTGAATATGCGCAAGAGTCGCTTAAACTTCAGGTTGCCGAATATTTGTTAAAGCCCTTTGCCAGCTATAGATTACTGGAAGTGGTGCTACGGCTGCAAAAAGAGCTGCGGGACGAGGCGGCCGCCCGCGCGGAATCGGAGTCACTCCGGCGCCAACTTTATGAGAACCGGTCCGTATTGCAAGAAAAGTTAATCTGCGATTTGCTGAACGGCAATTATGTGGCGAAAAACCTTCCGGCCCAACTCAATTACTTGGAATTGGCGTCGTGCAGTGGCCGCCCTTTTCAAGTCGCGGTTTTCGAACTTCCGGAAAATCCGGAAAATAGTGCGGCTTTTGCGACCGAAGAGGACAAATATCTTGGGAATATCCGACTTTTCCAGCAAGTCCGGCAATTTGGCGCCGCCCGTCCCGGCACGGCCTGGAGCGTCAATTACCGCCGTAATCAAGTGGTCCTGGTTGTTTTTGACCCGGATGCGGAGTTATTGCCACAGTTGGAAGCATTGTTGGCGCAAATCGGTTCCCAGTTGGGCCAGGCGCTGGCCTGTGGCCTGGGCCATCCTTATCACGACTTGACCGAACTGGCGCTTTCGTATCAGGAAGCCGGCGCCGCGCTGCAATATCGCTATTTATACGGTCTCAATCAGGTCTTCACCGTCAATGATTTGGATAGCAATCAGGCTAACTACCAGAAAATTTTGTATCAGTTACACCAAAATCCCTTGTTGAATGATTTAAAAACCGGCGCGGACAATGCCGTTCAAACCGATGTCGGGCAATTGATCGGTGAACTGCGGCAAGCGCAACTGACGCCCGAATTAGTCAAGATCATCATCAGTAACCTGGTTTTACTGACGTTTACGGTTTTAACCGAATTGGGCTATCATCCGGCGGAAATTTTGCAAGGGGATTTTTCAATTCTGACTACCATTTACCGGACGGAAAGTTTACCGGAGCTGGAACAGTTGTTGCATAGCTTTTTTGAACGGCTGAATCATCGGATTCGTCACAAGCGGACTTCGTTCAATGAAAAATTAATCCGGGAGATTCGGGTGCTGCTGGACCGGAATTTCCAAGACGATCTCAGTCTGTCCGGGATCGCCGGCCAATACCAAATTAGCCCGGGTTATTTAAGTGTGCTTTTTACGGAGTTTACCGGGAAAAATTTCATTGATTACCTGACGGAGCGGCGGATTGGCAAAGCCCGGGAACTATTGAAACATACCGACTTGAAAATTTACGAGATCGCCGGTCAAGTCGGTTATAACGATTCGTTTTATTTCAGCAATTGTTTTAAAAAATTTTCAGGGCTTTCACCGAGTGAATACCGGGAGAAAGTCCGCCGGTCGACCTCTTGACATCATCATGGGAAATAAGCCCATATTTTATGAACGTGGCATAAAAAAAATAGTTGATATAGGACAAATATTATTGGTATAATTTGGAATAAGGAGTATTTTAGTTAAAGTGAAGAAGGAGTAGCGTGGAAAAATGGGTTCTCCATTTTACCATCAACCTTTGTGCCTGCTAACGGAGTGTAGGCATGTTGGTTATAATGATTTTTTTGTTGAAAGGAACATGATATCGACGCATAAAGAATTCGTCCGACCATTTGTTTGAAAGGAGCATTGATATGGATAATATTAACGAATCTGATTGGAAATATTTGAGTGAACTGAGAAAGACCTTGCTGGAGCGATTGTGCAATCGGATTTTAGACAATATTGAGACAGAATGTAAGGGGAAAAAACGGAAACCCGATGTCCATGAACAGTATCGCAAAATTTATCATCTTATTAAAAAATGGGATGAGACGGTTGCCGACTGTTTCAATGACTGGAACCGGAGTGACATATTTTTCAATATCTTATTTTTAATCAAATATCAGGTCATCACTAATAAAGAAATTAATAAATTATCGGATGATACCAAAGAACGAATAAAGGTATATTCAAATAGATAGAGGATTACTTATTGAATCAGGCCCTGAATTTCCCGGACGGCTGCCAATAACACCTGGGCGTACTCGGCAATCCTGGCGTCGTCAAAGCGCAAGGAAGGGCCGGAGATACTGCAGGCGGCTATCGTGCGTGGCCCCACGCATATTTTTAATGGGGACCGCGATACAACGGATGCCATATTCGTGTTCCATAATGATTTATTGAGGGCCACGTATCTATCTATATGCAACGACTTTATTCGAAATAGAATGCCGGTCGAAAACGCATTGAAGCGTTGTGATTTTCATCCGCCATATCCGATAGGATTAAAGTCGTTCATAAAGTTGGCCGCATGATAAATTTTTTGGAGAAGTCTTGCTGCATTTTGAAGGAAAATAAATACATTACTAGAATTATTTACCTAGAGATGGTCCCCTCACCCTTTCTTTGAGGTGAATCACGGACTAGTTTCCGTAAAGGGTGCTGTCGCCAGCCGGCGGCTTTCGATTTGATCAACGCGAAACAGGGGTTACGTCCTAAAATTATAGGAAAGAGGCACTGCAAATGATGAAAAGGCTTACAAACATTATCGTAATTGGCTTGTTAACCGTCGTCCTAGGTATAAATCTCAGGATGTCCAGTAGTTTGAATGTCTATGCGGCAGATACCGGCACTTTTTCGGTGCTTACCTATAATGTGGCCGGCCTGCCGGAACTGCTTTCCAGTAGCGACCCGGCCACCAACACAATTAAGATCAGCCCGTTGTTGAATGATTATGATCTTATTGCCGTCCAGGAGGATTTTGCCTATCATAGTGACCTGGTCAAATATGTTACCCACCCCTATCTTACAACTACCAGTGGCAATGTGCCTTTTGGCGACGGGATTAATTTCATTTCCCGGTATTATTTTACCGATACCGACCGGGAAACCTGGGAGCAACGTCATGGGTTGCTGGATGAGGGTAGCGACCAATTGACCCCCAAAGGGTTTATGTACGGGCAATTGAAATTGGGACCCGGACTTTATGTTGATATTTATACACTGCACACCGACGCGGGGACTGATTCCGGCTCTAACGCCGCCCGGCGTGACAATATGCGCCAGATTGCCGCCTATATTAACACCTATTCCAAGGGTAACGCAGTGATCGTCTTCGGTGATACCAATTCGCGTTATACCCGCGCCGAAGATGATTTTGAAAGCTCTTTGCTGAACGCCTGCAATCTAACAGATCCTTGGATCGAGCTGATCCGTAAGGGTAATATCCCGGCGAACGGCGCTGCGTTAATGGATACCTCCGACCTCCACGGCGTCAACTATGAAGTGGTTGATAAAATTTTCTATCGCGGCAGTAAGGCGCTTGCGCTAAAAGCGCAATCCTACCGCTTGGAAACCGACAAATTCGTGGATAACTCCGGAAGTCAACTATCCGATCATTATCCGGTTGCCGTCACTTTTCGATTTACCAAAGCGACCAACCTCACCTTAAGCGAGGCGTTCGGCGGTTCCGGAGGGATTGCTTTCAATTATTTGGCCGGCCTGCCGAACTCTCTGCCGGCTAAGTTAACCATGCGTTCCGGTAACCGGGTGGATGCCACCGCCATCACCTATGCTGACGGCACCGTTCTCTCCAATGGCGGCGCCAGTGGTACTGCCGCCTCCCTCACTCTGGCGGCCGGCGAGTATCTCAAGCGGGTCTATTTGTGCCGCGGGGTCAAAAGCGGCGACAGTAATTACCGGATTTTTTACGCCGCATTTCAGACCAATAAAGGCCGGACTTTGTCGGGTGGGACCCAGACCGGC